>JAXDNZ010000183.1:0-7234 GCA_034669185.1 Hyphomicrobiales bacterium | reverse complement strand
TGAACGTGTCGCTCCAGCCGGAGCGGCCGCGCTCCACCGCGTCGGAAATGTAGGTGTCCCAGCCGTGACGGAGGAAATAGTTGAGCCAGCCGGGACCGCCGTCGGGCTTGGTCTCGTAGGTCACGCCCGTCAGGCCGCCGCCGTGCCACAGCATCAGCGGCAGCTTTCCCTTGCGGTTCTGCACCAGGAAGTACTGCGCGTACATCTGCTCGACCTGGTAGGTGCCGTTCGGGTCCATCTTCGCCGGCACGCCGCCGGGCGAGAACACGATCTCCTTGATCGGCTGGCCGGTGATCTCGTTGAGCCGGCCGCCGACATGGAACGAGCCCATGTCGCGCAACACGATCGGCTCTTTACCCTGCGCGAGCGCGGACGATGCCGCGAGGCCGGCCATCAGAGCGAGCACCGTGCGCATCGACGTCCTCCGAATGTTGTCATCTTGATATATCCACGCGCATCCGCGGCAAGAGCGAATGACAGCGCCAGCATTGTGGCCGAAGCGGCGCGGCGACGCCACTCGGGCGACGCCTGCATTCCGCTCATGCCCGCGAGGGGGTAGGTCCGCGCTTTCGCGGGACGAGCGGTTGGGAGTGAGACGCTGCCCGCTCAGCCCGCACCGATCAGGGCCGCATCGAGCGGAAAGCGCACGCGCGCCGCAAAGCCGTCAGCGCTGACGCGCTCGAACGTGCCACCGAGCGCCGAGGCGAGATTGGTCACGATCCGGAAACCGAGATGGAGTCGGCCGGGATCCGGCTCGCTCAGCCCCGGCCCGTCGTCGGAGACGATGAGAACCGCATGCGCGCCCTCGAGAACCAGCTCGACGCCGATCGTGCCGCCGCGGCTGTCGGTCAAGGCGTGGCGATAGACGTTCATCACCAGTTCGACCACGATCTGCCCGAGGATCGCGGCGCGGCTGTGCGGCAAGACGGCCGGCGCCATCCGGACCGACGTCGTGTGCCCGGACTTCGGATCGTAGAGTTCGCCGACGCGCCGCACGAGATCGGGAATGAAGTGATCGAGCGCGATCGGCCGCTCGCTCGCGTCGTCGAGATCGATGTAGACGCTGGTCAGCGTCGCGAAACGCACGCGCAGGTCTTCGAGCGCCGCGACGGTCTCGGGATGCTGCGCGCGTCTGATCTGCAGGCTGATCAGGCTCGTCATGTTCTGGAGGTGATTGCGCAGGCGGTGACGCAGCTCATCGAGCTGAACCGCGAGCCGCGACTCAAACGCCGCCTCGCCGTCCGAAACCATCGGGAAATTTCATCTCGCTCGGAGCCGCCCCCGCCCGTAATGTAGGGTGGGCCGAGTTCCATTTCTGTGTCATTTGACATAGAGCGGCAGCGCGCCGGCGGATAACACATGGCCAAGACGATGACGGGCGCCGTAGGCGTCCGCGTACCGTGCTTCGAATGCGCGCTGCGCGCCTGCGGCGCGTTCAAGCCGATCAGCGAGCTGGAGCTTGCCTTCATCAACGAGATGAAGCGCGATCACTTGGTGTTGCCGCCGGGCGCCGACATCATCGCGGCCGGACAGGAGCAGGCCGAGCTCTACACGCTCTATGCGGGATGGGCCTTCCGCTGCAAGACGCTGCCCGACGGGCGCCGGCAGATCCTGAATTTCCTGCTGCCCGGCGACCTGATCGGCCTGCAGGCAGCGATGTTCGAGGCGTCCTCCTACGGAGCCGAGGCCTTGACCGAGGTGCAGCTGTGCCTCCTGCCGCGGCGCAAGGTGTGGCAGGTGTTCGAGAACATGCCGGAGCTCGCCTTCGACGTGACCTGGCTCGGCGCGCGCGAGGAAAGCCATGTCGACGAGAACCTGCTGAGCGCCGGACGGCGCAACGCGACCGAGCGCATCGCCGCGCTGATCATCTCCCTCTACAAGCGCCTCGACGCGCTCAAGCTGGTGATCAACGGCGCCATGCCGTTTCCCTTGAGCCAGCAGCACATCGCCGACGCGCTCGGCCTCTCGCTGGTGCACACCAACAAGTCGCTCGCGAAGCTGCGCCGCCTCGGCATGTTCTCGCTCTCCGCCGGCACGCTGCTGCTGAGCAATCCGCGCGTGCTCGAAAGCCTCTCGCAGTATTTCGACGAGGAGACGCCGAAGCGGCCGCTGATCTGAATCCGGAACCGCCGCCCGGACATCCGGGCGGCGGCCGGCGGGTTCAGCGCGCCAGCGGGTCGGGCCGCACCTGGATCTTGTAGACCTTTGGACTGTTGTCGGTGCCGCCTTCATTGTGGAAAACGGTACGTGTACCAAGCGTGGTCCACAGTCCCCTGCCCTTCCAGCCCGCGTTTGGATCGTCGATGCGACCGTCGACGTTCTTGGTGAAGAAGCCGAGCGGATAGGGAACGCGGATGTCGACCATCTTGCCGTCGACCACGGCAAGGAGAGACTCGCCGCCGTTCGTCTGCGCGATCGGCACGTCCTTGCCGAGGCCGAGCGTGTTGAAGCGGTCGACCCAGAGATAATAGGCGTGGTTGGCGCTACCCTTCTCGTCCACGCCTTTGAACTGCGGGCCAGGCATCCGGTAGAGGGTCCAGCCCTCCGGGCAATGCTTGCCGGTCGCGGCCTGCGGTCCGTTGAGCGGGCCCTTGCACTTGCGGCGGTCGAAGCTCGCCATGTGACCGCTCGCGAGCGGAGTCCACACCACGCCCTCGCTCGTCACGTCGAGGCCGCGCGAGCCCCAGGTGCCTTCGGGCGGGAGATAGACTTCGGTGAGCGCGGTGTTGGCCGGATCGGCCCCCGGCACCAGACGCAGGATATAGCCGGGCTGATCGACGCGCGAGAAGCCGACGTCCATCGCCTGACCCCAGATCGAATCGTCGATCGGGCTCGGCTGCACGCCATAGAACGCGGCCATGATCCGCTTGTCCTTGGTGGGATCGACCGGATCGTTCGGCCCGACATAGTCGTCGCGCTTGCCGTTGCCGTTGGTGTCGATAATCAGCGGCGTCCAGCCTTGCGACTTCGCTTCGTCGCCGGTCTCTTCGAATTTCGCCACGTCGAGCCAGCCGACCACGCCGCTCCACGGCTGGCCGGCGCTGGTCCACAGCGTGTTGTTCTTGTCGTGACCGAAATAGAGATGGTGGGTGGGGAAGCACGTCGAGATCAGCGTCCACTTGTCGGTCTTCGGGTCGTAGAACGAGAGATGGCGCGGCGACTCTTTCAGCGGCGCGACTTTGGCGGACGGATGGTCTCCGCCTTCCTTGCAGTAATCCGGATTGGCGTGCTGGCGGATACGCGATGTGAACCAGACCCGGCCCTTCTCGTCCATGATCGGGTTATGATTGCTGGTGTGGCCGTCCCAGATCGCCTCGTCGCCCCAGTATGCCGATGGGCCGCGCGTCAAGCCGGTCGAGGATGGCGTATTCGGATCGCGATACGGATGCTTGATGACGCCGGCCGTATGGGTGACCGGATCGAGCCATGGCACGTTGTCGGTGCTTTCTTCCGGCGAGCCGTAAATCTTGCCGTTGGCATTGACCGTCGGCGTGCGCTTGTCGGTCGAGATCGCGTCATGCATGTAGTGCTTGTTGGTCGACCAATCCCACATCGTGATGACGACGTTGCGCTCCACGCCCTGCGGGCGCTGCGGCTTCGCGGATGGCACCTCGCCCGCGGCGACGCGGTCGGTCCAGTCGGCAAAGATCTTGTAGGCGCGGTCCGGTCCGATGCGCGCAAGGCTCAGCGCCATGTTGCTCATCGCCTGCCCGGCCTGCGTGCGCAGCGCCCAGGCGTCAGCCGAAGTCTTCGCCTGCTTCTTGAAAAACTCAGGAACCTCGCGAATGCCTTTCGAACCGAGCGCGTGGCAGGACTGGCATGAGTTCTTCACGGTATCGAGCCAGTAGTGTTGGCTTTTCATCACATCGGGAATGCCGTTGCCCTTGTCGCCGGTGCCGGGAAATTCGCTCGTGGCCGGCACATTGATCATCGCGTACCAGTACATGCCCGGGTAATACGCGGCGGCCGCGGCTTCGTTCGGCGCGGGCGTGGCTTTGAGATCGAGCGTCCTGCCGGGCTCGCCGTCAACTTTCGCAGAATCGACGAGGCCGTAGCCGCGGACCCACACCTTGTATTTCGCCTTCGGCAGTTCAGGGATCAGGTAGCGTCCCTGATCGTCGGTCACGACGGTCTTGGCGAACTTGGTCGGAAGGTCCGTGGTCTCGGCGATCACCCACACGCCGGCTTCCGGCCCGCTCGGCCCGCTGACCACGCCGCCGAGATCGGTCGTCCCGACGGTGACGTTTTGCGCGTGCGCAATCGGTGCGGCGAGAAGAAGCGTGCCGGCGCAGAGCGCGGACAGACCGACGCGATAATCCTTGATCCTCATGAGTCGCTCCCTATCAAGTTCTTGCTTGATTGGGGGCGATCTTAGATCGCTTTGGGCGCGCCTTCCATGGCGTCGCGGGCTCGCGCCGTACTGCTTCTTCCTTCAGTCGAGATGCGCCGCGGCCTGCGCGAGGGGCACGCTGTCTCCGCCCAGCAGCATGCCGGCGATCGCCGCCTCGTCGCGCGGTCCTTCGGCCGAAAAGGCATCCGGCCGGGCGAGCTTGTGATCGAGCACCAGCCGCGAAAGCAGCAGGCGCCGCGCGTCACCGCGGCGCTCGTGGACCCGCGCACCTTCCCACGCCAGCATCACGGCGCTCGCCACATGATAGAGCGTGGTGGTGGCACGGCGTGCGTCGGCCTCGCTCGCCGGATCGGCCGCGACCGACTGTGCGAAAGCCACCGCCCGATCGACCAGCGAACGCAGACGGTCGCGGAACCCTGGCGGAATGGCCGAGCTTTCGCCGAGGCGCGCATGCAGGTCGGCGCCGAGCGCGCCTTCCGCATGATGGCGGCCGACCGCGCGCGTCACGGCGTCGAGCGCCACGATATTGCTCGTGCCCTCCCAGATCGAACCGAGATGCGCATCGCGCAACAGACGCGCCGGCGCGAACTCCTCGATGTAGCCGACGCCGCCGCGCATCTCGAGCGCATCGCCGCAAACCTTGCGGGCATCGCGCGTCGCACGGAATTTCAGCACCGGAGTGAGGATGCGCACAAGCGCCGCGGCTTCCTGGCTGCCGGCTTCCGCCCGGTCGAGCGCATCCGCCGTCATGAAGCAGAGCGAGAGCGCCTGCTCGAGCGGCAGCAGCATCTTCAGCAGTTGCCGTCGCGCGAGCGGCTGCTCGACGATGCGCTTGCCGAACACGACGCGGCCGTTCGCGACGGTCATCGCGTCGTGCAGTGCGCGCCGCATCAGCGCGGTCGACTTCACGCCGTTGGAGAGGCGCGACCAGTTGACCATTTCGGCCATCTGGACGAAGCCGCGATCGAGCTTTCCGACCGCGTAGGCGAGCGCGCCGTCGAGCTTGATCTCGCCCGACGCCATCGAGCGCGTGCCGAGCTTGTCCTTCAGGCGCACGATCCGATAGCGGTTCGGCGTGCCGTCATCGAGCAGGCGCGGCATCAGGAACAGGCCGACGCCGCGCGTCCCAGCCGCCGCACCGTCCGGCCGCGCCAGCAGCATCACCACGGCCGCGTCGGCGTTCGAGCAAAACCACTTCTCGCCCGTCAGGCGCCAGTGGCCATTCTCGCGAGTGGCCGTCGTCGTGAGCTTGCCGACATCCGAACCGCCTTCTTTCTCGGTCATGAATTGCGCGCCCTGGGTGAGGCGCGTCATGTCGGTCTGCGTCAGGCCGTCGAGATATTTCTCCTTCAGCGCCGCGTCGCCGAAGCGCGACAGCAGCATCGCGGCGCCGTCAGTGACGTTGATTGGACACCCCAAGCCGAACTCCGCCTGGTTGAACAGATAAGTAAAGGCGTGCTTGGCGGCGGACGGATAAGTCTGCGGCCAGCCGAGAATCCCAACGCGATGCGACATCGCGTGGATGCCGAACTCGCCGTAGGCGACGCGCTCCAACTCGCGATAGGCCGGGTGATATTCGATCCATTGCCGGTCGCGGCCGAAGCGGTCGCGATGATGCAGCACCGGGATGTGCCTGTCGGCGAGCCGTGCGCACTGGTCGAGGTGGTCGCCGCCAAGCGCGCCGAGGCGATCGAGATGCGGCTCGATATGGCGGAAGAGCGCGTCCGGCAAATACAGCTGCAGCAGGTCGCTCAGCGAGGGATCGGCGCGATAGAAGTTGAGGCCCGTCGTATCGGGCGCGATCGCGCCGGAGCCGGCCGGGGACTGAATTGCGTGCATGTCGCCCTCCGTCCCGTCAGCGCAGATATTTCTTCTCGATTTCGCGCATGTGCGCGTCGCCCTGCAGGGCAAACACCTCGGCGACCGAGGCGATATCGCCTTCCACGCCCGCAATGCCGCCGTCCGCGATGATGCGGCGGAACGTGCTCTGCATGGCGGCGACGGCTGCGCGGATCGCGTGGTTGCCGCAGATGATCAGGCCGACCTTCCCGAGCGCCGCGACGTCGGCGAAGGAGAGCTGCGGATAGCTGGTGGGCACGAGCACCAAGGGCACACGTCCCGGCCAGGCCCGGCAGAAGGAAAGAATCTCATCCGGGGTCTTCTGCTTGCTGTGGATCAGAACGGCATCGGCGCCTGCTTCCGCATAGGCGCCACCGCGCGTCAGCGCTTCCTCTTCGCCAAAGCCCGCGATCAGGGCTTCGGTTCGCGCCACCACCATGACATCGCCGGCAGCTGCCTTCGCGGCGGCAATCTTGCCTTGAAACTCTTGCGTCGGCACGAGCTCCTGCCGCCCGCCGGCACGCAGGCTGCTGTCTTTCGGGAATGTCTTGTCCTCCATGACGACCGCCGCAACGCCAGCCGCCACATAACGCGGGACCGCATAGGCGACATTGACCGCGTTGCCGAAGCCGGTGTCGATGTCGGCGATCACCGGCGCATCCTGCACCTCACCGATCGCGCGCATCATGTCGAGATGCGTTCCCATCGGCAGGATGTTGGCGTCGGGCACGGCGTAAGAAGCGGACAGCTCGAATCCGCTGCCCCAGATCGCGTCGAAGCCGGCGTTCGCCGCGAGCTTCGCGGCCAGCGGATTGTGCGCCGCCATCGCGAGCGCAGGCTTGCGGACGTCCATCCTGGCGCGCAACGTTGCGGCCTTATCGTTTTGCGTCATGCTCAGCGCGCCTCGCGTGCCTGCTTGGCCAACGCCACGAGTACCTGACGCAATTGCGCAGCCGACGTGACGCGCTGCTTGAAGCAAAGCCGTGCGGTGCGATCGCCTGCCGTCAGGTCGGCGCCGTCGGGATCAAGGCTGCTGATGCGCCA
>JAXDNZ010000182.1:0-3279 GCA_034669185.1 Hyphomicrobiales bacterium | reverse complement strand
ACCGCCTGCTCGCCGCGCAAATGCCGGTGCTGAACTGGTGGGCGATCATCGCCGTGCTGACCCGCTCGGCCACCACGATCACCATGCTGTCGATCTTCCTGCTCGGCATCTACCTCAACATCCAGGGGACCGCGACCATCGGCCAGATCGTCACCTTCATGAATTTTGCCGCGCTCCTGATCACCCGTCTCGAGCAGGTGGTCGGCTTCACCAACAAGGTGCTGCTCGACGCACCGCGCCTGCGCGAGTTCTTCGCGGTGCTCGACACGGTGCCGGCGGTGCGCGACCGCCCCGACGCGATCGATCCCGGCCGCATGCGCGGGCTGATCGAGTTCGAGAACGTCTCGTTCTCCTATGACGGCAAGCGGTCCGCCGTCGCCGACCTCAATTTCACGGCGCTGCCGGGCGAGACCATCGCGCTCGTCGGCTCGACCGGTGCCGGCAAGTCCACCGCGCTCGCACTGCTGCACCGCGCCTTCGACCCGCAGTCCGGCGCGATCAAGATCGACGGCATGGACATCCGTGATCTCAAGCTCGCGGCCCTGCGCCACAACATCGGCGTCGTCTATCAGGAGGCACTGCTGTTCAACCGCTCGATCGCCGAGAATCTGCGCGTCGGCAACCCCACGGCGACCGACGAGCAGTTACGCGAGGCGGCCGCGCGCGCGCAGGCGACCGAGCTGATCGAACGCCACCCCGAAGGTCTCGAAGGCAATGTCGGCGAGCGCGGCCGGTCGCTGTCCGGCGGCGAGCGCCAGCGCCTCTCGATCGCGCGCGCGCTGCTGAAGGATCCGCCGATCCTTATCCTCGACGAAGCGACGAGCGCGCTCGACGCGACCACCGAGCGCAAGGTGCAGGCGGCTCTCGACGCGGTGATGCAAGGGCGCACGACGTTCGTGATCGCGCATCGCTTGGCGACGGTGCGCAACGCGACCCGCATCCTGGTGTTCGAGCACGGCCGCCTCGTCGAGGCCGGCACGTTCGACGAACTGGTCGCGAAGAACGGGCGGTTCGCCGAGCTCGCGACCGCGCAGTTCCTGACCGCGCCGAAGGCGCCAGCGATCCAGGCGCCGGCCGCGGCGGCAGAACCGGTCGGCGCCTGATCACCGCCGCAGCCACGTTCCAAGACCCATGCTGACGGGCAGGATGAACAGCGGCGCCGCGTGCATGACAATGCGGCCGACCTGGTAAAACTGCGTCAGCACAAGCGTGACCACGACCACTGCCGGGATGACCAGCAGGTCGAGCGGCGCGTACACGCCGCAGCGGCGACGATTGAGTATTCGCCAGTTCCACCACACGATTGCGGCCAACAACGCGCAGGGGAGGATGTTGAGGATGAGGCCGCGCGGCGTCGTCACGGTCGCCACCATGTTCTGCAGCAAGCTCGGGATATAGGCATTGGCGTCGAGCTGCTCGGAATGTCCTTCCAGACGCACGATCGCCAGCATCGCCACGTATGCGGCCACCGCGGTCCCGACGACGATCAGCCGCGTCCCGAAAAACGAACGCTCGGCGGCGGGCAGGAAGAGCCTACTCGAGTCCGGGATCGCAAAAACGAACCGAAGCGAGACCCAGATCGCGAAAACGATCAGGACCTTCTCGTTGAACAGGACGGATGCCGCCATGATGGCGGCGAAAAGCCAGATGCGGTCGATCACACAGAACGCGTAGATGATCAGCAGGAATGCGAGCGGATCGATTCCGAAAAATGCCGCGTAGGTTTCGCACAGCAGGATGAAAGCGGCCGCCGTGAACCCTTCCACCGGCGGCCGTGCGTAGCGAACGACCACCAGCCGATACGCCATCATCGCGCCCGCCACCATGGCGAGATACGAGACCGCCGCAAGCGCCGCCGTCGCCTTGAGGTAATTGGGATCGAGGCTCGTCGGCAGGTTGGTGAGCGGCAGCGCGGGCAGGCCGTAGTAGAACGGCGCCGCGACCAGCACCGAGAGAATGCGATAGCCGTAGAGCGAGCCCGGAAACGCGGCGCCCGGTTCGTGCAGCAGCCACAGCAGGTAGCGCGCATAGTCGTCGCGCGGCACCGTATCGAAGGCCATCAGCCGAAAGATGATGATGAAGAAGGGATGAAACAGAAGAGCGAGAGTGAGGAAATATCCGAGCTGAGCCAGTTTCGCTCGGATCATTTGATCCGCTCCAGCACGCTCACGTAGTTCGCGACCGCCGCACCGCCCATGTTGAAGATGCCGGCGAGTTGCGCGTTCGGCACCTGGATGCCGCCGGCCACGCCGCAAAGCTGCATCGCCGACAGCGCATGCATCGAGACGCCGGTCGCGCCGATCGGGTGGCCTTTCGCCTTGAGCCCGCCCGACGGATTGACCGGCAGCGGGCCATCTTTCGCGGTGAGGCCTTCGGTGATCGCGCGCGCCCCCTCGCCTTCCGGCACGAGGCCCATCGCCTCGTACTCGATCAGTTCGGCGACGGTGAAACAGTCATGCGTCTCGACCAGCGACAAATCGGACAGCGCAATGCCCGCCTGCGCCAGCGCGCGCTGCCACGCCTGCGTGCATCCCTCGAATTTCAGGATGTCGCGCTTCGCCATCGGCAGGAAATCCGACACATGCGCGGCAGCGCGGAACGCGACCGCTTTCTTCATCTGCAATGCGGTCTCGACGTCGGCGAGCACCACGGCGGCCGCCCCATCGGAGACGAGCGAGCAGTCGGTGCGCTTCAGCGGTCCGGCAACGAACGGATTCTTCTCGCTTTCGGTTCGGCAGAAGTCGTAACCGAGGTCCTTGCGCAGTTGCGCGTATGGATTGCCGACGCCGTTCTTGTGGTTCTTGGCCGCGATCATCGCGAGCGCGTCGGACTTGTCGCCATATTTCTGAAAATACGCCGCGGCGATCTTGCCGAACACGCCGGCGAAGCCGCCTTCGGTCGACGCCTCGTCCTTGACATAGCTCGCCTTGAGCAGGTTCCGTCCGATCTCCGGGCCCGGCGTCGTGGTCATTTGTTCCACACCGACCACCAGCACGATGCGGGCGGCCTTCGCTTCGAGCGCGCGCAGGCCCTGGTGCACGGCCGCGGAACCGGTCGCGCATGCATTTTCGACACGGGTCGCACGCTTGAAGCGCAGATCGGGCGAGGCCTGCAGCACCAGCGAGGCGGTGAAATCCTGCGCCGAGAAGCCGGCATTGAAGTGCCCGAGCACGATCTCGTCGACGTCGGACGGCGCGATTCCGGCATCCGCGAGCGCGTCGGTCGCGACGCGCACGATCAGGCTCTCGACGCTCTCGGTATCAAGCCTGCCAAATGGCG
>JAXDNZ010000181.1:0-10795 GCA_034669185.1 Hyphomicrobiales bacterium | reverse complement strand
GCGCGCCGCGATCTTGTCCGGGTCGCCAATGTCCGAACGGAAGATGATCTCGACCGCGCCTTTGGCACCCATGACCGCAATTTGCGCCGTCGGCCAGGCGTAGTTCACGTCGCCGCCGATGTGCTTTGACGCCATCACGTCATAGGCGCCGCCGAACGCCTTGCGGGTGATGACGGTGACCAGCGGCACGGTCGCCTGCGAATAGGCGAACAAGAGCTTCGCGCCGTGCTTGATCAGCCCGCCATATTCTTGGCTCGTGCCGGGCAAAAATCCCGGCACGTCCACGAAGGTGACGATCGCGATGCCGAACGCGTCGCAGAAGCGCACGAAACGCGCGGCCTTGCGCGAGGCATCTGAGTCGAGCACGCCCGCCAGCACCATCGGCTGGTTCGCCACGAACCCGACGGTGCGGCCCGCGATGCGGCCGAAGCCGGTCACGATGTTCTTGGCATAGGCCGCCGACAGCTCGAAGAAATCGCCCTCGTCAGCCACCTTCAGGATCAGTTCCTTGATGTCATAGGGCTTGTTCGGGTTATCCGGGATCAACGTGTCGAGCGAGTCGTCCTTGCGCTCGATATCGTCGAAGCTCGGCCATTCGGGCACGCCGGCCGCGCAGTTGGCGGGGAGGAAATCGAGCAGCCGGCGGATCTGCAGCAGGCATTCGACGTCGTTCTCGAACGCGCCGTCGGAGATGCCGGACCTGGTCGCGTGCACGCTCGCGCCGCCGAGTTCTTCCGCGGTCACGACCTCGTTGGTGACGGTCTTCACGACTTCGGGACCGGTCACGAACATGTAGCTCGTGTCCTTCACCATGAAGATGAAGTCGGTCATCGCCGGCGAATAGACGTCGCCGCCCGCGCACGGCCCCATGATGACGGAGATCTGCGGGATCACGCCGGACGCGATCACGTTGCGCTTGAACACCTCGCCATAGCCGCCGAGCGAAGCGACGCCCTCCTGGATGCGCGCGCCGCCGGCATCGAACAGCCCGACGATCGGCGCGCGCGCCATCATCGCCATGTCCTGGATCTTCTGGATCTTCAGCGCGTGGGTTTCCGAGAGCGAGCCGCCGAACACCGTGAAGTCCTTGGCGAATGTGAACACGGTGCGGCCGTTGACCGTGCCCCAGCCGATCACCACGCCGTCGCCGGGTATTTTCGCGCCCTTGTCCATGCCGAAGTCGGTGGCGCGGTGCTCGACGAACATGTCGAACTCCTCGAAGCTATCCTTGTCCATCAGGAGCTCGACGCGCTCCCGCGCGGTCAGCTTGCCGCGGCCGTGCTGCGCATTAATGCGCGCCTGCCCGCCGCCGAGCCGGGCATTGGCGCGGCGCGTTTCCAGCTTTTCGAGGATGTCTTTCATCAGTCTATCCGATCACGAACCGGCGACCTCACATTGTCATCGCGAGGCGAAGTGGGCAATCCTTCACGGCGGTTCAGGGAGGCCGACGATGACCGAAGCACCTCATATCAGCGCTCCGCGCGCCGGCGCCGTCGACGGGGTGCCGCGCCTGCTGTTACGGCTGGAGGGCGCGGCGCTCGCGCTGGTCGCGATCCTCGCCTATGTGCGGCTCGGCGCGCCGTGGTGGCTGTTCGCGCTGTTCATCCTGGCGCCGGACCTGTCGATGGCCGGCTATCTCGCCGGCACGCGCACCGGCGCGATCGTCTACAACGCGTTCCACGTGACGCTTGGGCCGCTCGTGCTGGCGCTCGCCGGTTTCCTGCTGCCGCAGTTCGACGTGCTGGCGGTCGCGCTCGTATGGCTCTGCCATATCGGCATCGACCGCGCCTTCGGCTTCGGGCTGAAGTACAAGGTCGGTTTCGCGTTCTCGCATCTCGGCCGCGTCGGCCGCGTCATGGCGAGCTGACGGGTCCAATGCTCACCCGTCGCACCCTGCTTGCCGCAACCGCCACGGTCCTCGCCGGCCGCACGGCGCGCGCCGACATCGTCTGGCCGGCCCGGCTGGTGCGGCTGATTTCCTCCTCGCCCCCGGCCGGGGCGTCCGACATCCTGACGCGCACGCTCGGACAGGCGCTCGAAGCCCAACTCGGCCAGTCCTTCCTGGTCGAAAACAAGTCCGGCGCCGCCGGCGTCATCGGCGCCGACTTCGTCGCGAAATCGCCGCCGGACGGATATACGTGGCTCACCACCAATGTGGGACCGCAGGCGATCAACGCGACGCTGCTGCCGCAGCAGCCCTTCGATCCGCGCAAGGACTTCCGCCACGTCACGATTATCGGCCGCCTGCCGGTCGTGATGCTGGTCAACAAGGACGTGCCGGCGAAAGATCTGGCGGCGTTCGTCGCGCTCGCCAAACAGAAACCGGGCGGGCTGAACTTCGGCAGCGGCGGCATCGGTACGCTGCTGCATCTGACGGGCGAACTCTTGAAGATCGCAGCCGGGATCAATCTGCAGCACGTGCCCTATCGCGGCGCGCAGGCAGCGACCCAGGACCTGATGGGCGGCCGCATCGAGGCGATGTTCGACAGCCTTCCCTCCGCCGCGCCGCATATCCGCTCCGGCACGGTGCGCGCGCTCGCGGTCTCGAGCGCGGCGCGCAGTCCGACATTCTCCGATATCCCGACCATCGCCGAGCAAGGCTATCCGTCGGTCGTCACCACGAACTGGTTCGGCTTCGCCGGACCCGCGGGGGTACCCGAGGACATCGTGACGAAACTGCATGGCGAGGTCGTGCGTGCGCTCAAGTCGCCCGCCGTGATCGAGCGGCTCGACCGCATCGGCGTACAGCCGGGCGGCGATCCGCCGGTCGAGACGCAGGCCTTCGTGCTTGCCGAAATCGAGCGTTGGGCCAAAGTGGTCACCGAGACCGGCACGAAGATCAATCAATGACGCAACCGCGAGCACGCGGGAGGGAGCGATGACCAAAGACGAAAAACACCTCATCGCGGGCGCGACGCTCGATGACGCTTGGCCCATCGTCGAGGCTTTCTCAAAAATCCGCCGCGAGCATCCCGACGATGGCAATCGCGCGATCTCGCTCGTGGTCGATCGCCTGCGGGCGCATGGCGTGCCGGTCACCGTGCACGAGCCGATGCTCTATCTGACGCTGCCGAAGGGCGCGCATGTCGAGGCGCACGGGCGCAAGCTGCACGCCCGCCCCGCCCCGATGACGCTTTCGGCGCCGCATGGCGTCGAGGCGGAGCTTGTGTACGTCGCAAAGCCGATCGGCCCGCCGCAGGGCTACGGCCCGCAGAGCGCGATCCTGTTCGGCGAGGGCTACGACCCCGCACCCGGCGTCGGCGATGTGCAAGGCAAGATCGTGCTGTTCCACGGCATGATCATGTGCGAGCGCATCAAGGACTTTCACGCGCTCGGCGCGGTCGCCGTGATCGCGATCAACCCCGGCAAGGTCGCGCACTGGGGCGGCGGCAGTCCGATCTGGGGCACCGCCGACCTTGACGATCTGCCGTTCCGGCCCGCGATCCCGGCGGTGGCGGTGAGCAAGCCGGACGGTGAGGCGCTGATCGCGTTGGCGCAAAAAGGCGGACGCGCCAAGCTCGTCACCGAATTCGAGGAAGACTGGTTCAAGAACTTCCTGCCCGAGGTGCGCATTCCGGGGCGCGACCCCGACAAGTTCGTGCTGCTGCACGGCCACTACGACTCATGGGACGTCGGCGTCGGCGACAACGCGACGGGCGATGCCTGCATGATGGAAGTGGCCCGGATGTTGTGGGCGAACCGCGAGCGGCTCGAGCGCAGCGTGCGCATATGCTGGTGGCCGGGCCATTCCACCGGACGCTTCGCGGGCTCGACCTGGTATGCAGACACGTTCGCGCGCGATCTCGCGAAGAACTGCGTCGCGCACATGAACTGCGACAGTCCCGGCTGCCGCGACGCGACCGACTATCTGTTCATTCCGTGGATGGCGGAGAACATCGGCTTCGTGAAGGGCGTCGTGCGCGATGCGGCGAACCGCGAAGCCGAAGGCAAGCGGCCGACGCAATCGTCGGACTTCTCGTTCAATCATCTGGGCATCAGCGGCTGCTTCTCGGCCTCCTCGCGTATCCCGAAGGCCGAGATCGAGCGGCGCGGCTACTATTACGTCATGGGCAACGGCGGTAACCTCGAGTGGCACACCGATGACGACCTGCTGCCGGTCGCGAGCCGAGAGGTGCTGCTGAAGGACATCCAGGTCTATGCGCTTGCGGCGTTTCGCATGGCGACGGCCGGCGTGCTGCCGTTCGACTGGCGCGCACTGCTGAAGGAGTTCGAGCAGGTGCTGCGCGGTTACGCCAGGGCCGCAGCCGCGCGGTTCGATCTCGCGCCGGCGCAAGAGGCCGTCACGGCGCTCGATGCAGCGCTCGTTCGCTTCAATGCGGCGGTCGATGCCAAACGGATTGCGCCCGACCAGGCGAACGACGTGATGCTCGCGCTCTCCCGCCTGCTGGTGCCGCTCAACTATCAGCGCGGCTCACGCTGGCGTCGCGACTTGGGGCTCACCACACAGCCCCTGCCCGCGCTCTCGATCTGCGCCGAGCTCGATCGCTATCCGGCCAATGTGCTCGGCTTCGCGCAGACGCACCTGCGGCGAGGACTCAATCAGGTCGTGGCAACTTTGGAAGAGGCGCGCGAGCGGGTCGAAGCGGTACTCAATCCCACTCGTCCAGGCGAAAGCGGGGACCCAGAGCCAAAAGCAAAGAAAGAACTGGATTCCCGCTTGCGCGGGAATGAGCGGGAGAAAGTCTAGCGCAACTTCCCGGACGCTCGCAGGATGAAGATCAGCACTTCGGCGACCGCGCGATAAAGCGCCTCGGGGATATCCTCGCCGAGCTCGACCTGCGCCAACGCCTCGGCGAGCGGCGCATTCTCCTCGATCGGCACGCCATGCTCGCGCGCGAGCTGCAGGATGGCCTCACCGGTGTCGCCGCGCCCTTTCGCGACCACGCGCGGCACCGGCATGGCGCCCTTCTCGTATTGCAGCGCCACCGCGAGTGGAGCCTTGCTCATGACGCGCGATCCATGAAACGCCCGGGCGCGGCCGGCTTGGCGGCGCGCGGCGAGCCGACGCGGAACGACAACTCGCTCGGCTGCAGTTCGGCGGCGCGCAGGGCTTCGCCAAGCAGCGGCGCGGCGTTGTTGAGCTTGGAGACGGTCGAGACGCGCTCGGCCCACAACGTCACGCTCGCTCGGTCGCCGCTGAGCGTGACCAGCGCGTGCACCGGGCCCATCGGCTCGAGGTCGAGCGAGAAGCGCGCACGCCACGCGGAGCCTTGCGCCTCCGCAGCTGATGCGCGGCCGTCGCGGGCGATCTCGAACGGCAGGATGGCGGTGCCCTGCCCGGTCGCGAACGGCACCTCGAAGGTCCACCGGGGACCAGTCTCGCGCCGCGCGTCGAGGCCCGCGGGGTCGGGAAGAGAAGCCGCCTGCAACAAGGTCTGCCGTGAGAGGGCGGCGTCAGTCTCCGTCACCAGCCGCTCAGCCGTGGCGCGTGGTGCGGCATCATCCGCGATGCCGGGAAGCGCGGGCGGCTGCGGCGTCAGCGGCGCGCCACGATAGGGCGGCGGTGGGCTCGCCCCGGCCGTCGATGCGGACACCGCGGCAGGTTTCCCCAGCAGCGCACTGGCGACGCTTCTTGCGACGGTCTCGGCCTCTTCGGGTGACAGCGGCGGCGCCGCGCTCGCGGGAAGCGCGGCCATCGGCTCGAGTTTCGTAAGCGCTGCGGTCGGCTGCGGCGGCGCCTCGGCGGCCCAGGTCTTCAGGACCTGGCGCAAGACGAGCAGCGTCGCCTTGAGGTCGTCGGCGGGAACCGATTGCGCAACGGGTCGGATCGACGCGCCCGGCGTGGGTGCTGTTGGCGGAGATGCCGCCGGTTTGATCGCCGCCGCGAGGCGCCGTTCAAGCAGGACGCCGGAGCGCGCCAGCGCCCCCTTCATGTCGCCGGCGGTGAGGTTCTCATCGAGTGGAACGCGAAATCCAAGGAGCTGTGCGACGACCGCGCGCACCGGCGCAGGCAGCATCTGGGTCTTCGCCGCCTGCTCGACATCGGCAAACAATGGCGCGAGGCCCGCCTGCCGCGAGGCTGCGGTGCGCACGGCCTGGTCGAGCGCACTTGCCGGGGCGTCAGGCGAAAGCGATGCGAGTTGCTTCGCAGACTTTGGCGCATCGGGAGCCGGCGTGGCCGGCGATGCCGCGCCAGCCGATGGCGCAGCGGCGGTCAGGGGCAGGTTCGTGCGGCCGACGATCAGCGCCTCGCCGATCGGGCGTCGAACAGCCTGAACGGTGGCGGCGATGTCAGGAGCAGGCGCGCCGCTCTTTGGCGCTTGCGCAGGCGGTGCGTTGATCTGTTCGAGAATGTCCAGCCGGACTGCCGAGCCGGTCCCCTTCACGGCAAGCGTGACGATGCTCCCGGGCGTGAGTGGAACGTCTGAGCGCACGTCGAGGACGGCCTGCGGGAGCTGGAGCCGAAACGCGCCACTCTGGAGCAATTCGAGGACGAGCGCCTGCACCACCTGGCCGGGTTGCAATGGCACCGCCGGCGCGCCGAACGACGTCGGCAACGCGATATTCGCCAGCAGATTGATCGTGTCCACGAGGCTATCCTGGCTGCGGTGGACTTCACCGCAGGATAGGGAGCGCGGGTGAAGCGATCGTTAACGCTTCGGAAACCATGAGGCGGGGGTCAACCCGCCAGCGCCAGCACCGTGGCTGCCGCCTGCATCTCTCCAAAGCGCGCGGCGCGGCGGGCGAGCGCGATCTCGTCTCGCCCCCACTGCGACATGTTCCAGTCCTCGTCGACATGCGCGGCGGTCCATGCGGCCTCGGCATCGAGCGCGCCGTGTGCGATGGCGAGCGCAAGCAGCGCCGAGCCGGTCAGCGTCGTGATCGTGTGCACGGCGCCGAGCCGCCAGGGATCGGCGGGGATAGCGTTGCGCGCCGCCGCGAGCGCGCTCTCGGGCTGGGCCACGAACATCACGCCCTCGCTTAGAACGAAGCGCGCGCCGAGCGCCTCGCGCGCCCAGGCGAGCACCGGATCCCAATGCTGTGCCTGCCGCTGCACCAGACCCTCCGGCGTGTCGGCGCGATAGCAGAGCAGATCCGAGCCGAGAAACTTCGCGACCGCGTCGGCGACCGGCGCGGGGGTGACCGCAACGCCGTCGATGATCGCGTTGGCAAGGCGCGTCAGCGGCATGGTGGCGGGGTCGATCCGCTCGCCTTGCGCGTCCCATTCGCGGGCGATCGCCGCGCCCACCGCGCGCGTCGGCGCGGCCTGCGCGCGCTGCGCTGGCGTCTTGACCGGGCGGCCGTCGAGCAGAACCGAAAATGGCGCCGTATCAGCAACATGCGCGCGTTCGTAAAAGCGCTTGCGCAGCCGCGGACGCAGGCTGCGCCGCGCCGACTCGGTCGGATCGAGCGGCTCGTTCTGAAACAGGTCTTGCAGGATATCACGCATGGAAACGGCGGCTTATCGGTCGCCCTGAGATAAGCCGCCGCGAGCGCGGGAACAAGCGAGCGCCGCACTCAGGCGGCGTGCTGCTCCTGTCCGCCGCTCCATTCGGCGCGGAAATGGCCGTTTTCGCCCATCAGGCAAACTTCGGCTTCCGCGCCGCGCTGGGTGAGCTTGCGCGCGGCATCGACCGCGAACAGCATTGCTTCGGATTGACTGCGATAGGGACCAAATTCTTCGTCAGCGAATTTGATCATCCAGTCGGCATCGTGTTGCACGATGAAGTAGCGCTTGGTCGACATGTTTGCTCCCGAAGTGGTGTCCGCCCTTGGCCAAACGGGTACGCAGCACGCCAGTCAGGCGAGCAATAACGCCTCAAGCTGTGAAAAGTTTGTCCGCCGGAATCGATTTCATCCGGGCGGCATCTGCTCGGCGCGCATGACGCAATCCGTTGGATTTTCCGTGATCCGGTGGGAGTGCAGGATCGGGTCATCGAAACATGCTGCGATTTGCGCCGCCGGAAGCGCAAAGCCGCGCTTCACCGGGGGATCGGCAGAAAAGTTTTCATGCCACGTTGCGGTGCAACCAGCGCTGCGTGCGCTGCAGCCAGCCGGGATTGCGGCCGAAACGCGAACCTCATCGGGCCCAGAGCGAATCAAGTGCCGGAACGAGTGCTGCGAAGTCGTCGATCACCGCGTCGGCGCCGGCCTCAATGAGCGAGTCGCGCGCGTGATAGCCCCAGCTAACGCCGATCGCGGTTGCGCCGGCGGCGCGCGCCATCATCATGTCGTAGGTAGTGTCGCCGACGACGACGGTCTCGGCCGCCGAAACGCCCGCCTCGCGCATCGCCGCCGTCACCATGCCGGGATCGGGCTTGGAGGGTGCATCGTCCGCGGTCTTGATCGTGATGAAATGCTCGATCAATCCGTGATGGGTCAGCACCAGCCGCACGCCGCGCTGCGACTTTCCCGTCGCGATGCCGAGCACGACGTCGTCGCGCCGCGCCAGCGCCGCGACCGCCTCGGCGGCGCCGGGATAGAGCGGCTCCATGTGCTGCCCGCTGTCGCGCAGCGCGTGAAACGCAAGCTTGTAGTGCTCGGCCAGGCTTGCAACCGGAAAGCCTAGATCGTCCTTGCCGAGCAGCGTGAACGCCTCGGTCAGCGACAAGCCGATGATCGACAGAGCCCGTTCGCGATCCGGCATGGCGAGGCCATGCGCCGCATAAGCCGCTCCCATCGCCGCAAGGATCATATGCTGGCTGTCGACCAGCGTGCCGTCGCAGTCAAAAATGACCAATTTCAATGACTTAGCGCCCCGCTTTCGGCTTTATTACGGCCACAGTCTGAGGGTTGAACAAAGGCCCGTGGCCCGGGCGACACGCCGCACTGTTCGACACGCGTTGGGACCATGGTAGCGGTGGCTTTCTGGGAATCGCTCTACTAACATCCCGCGCGGAATCGGCGCCGACAAGCCGGTGCACCGGGATGGAACTTAACGACCGCTACGCTGCGCCGCGCGAGTCCCTTGCGGGTCGCCAAGGGGCGCGAGGACAGAGTGAGGAAATGAAGCTCACCGACATTTCGGCGCCGGACTACTTCCACAAGGTGGTCGATTGCCAATGGGCCTGTCCGGCACATACGCCGGTCCCTGAGTATATCCGCCTGATCGCGCAAGGCCGCTACGGCGACGCCTACATGATCAACTGGAAGTCCAACGTATTTCCCGGAATTTTGGGGCGTACCTGCGACCGGCCGTGCGAGCCGGCCTGCCGGCGCGGCCGCGTGGAGAAAGAGCCGGTCGCGATCTGCCGCCTCAAGCGCGTCGCCGCCGATTACAAGGAAGACATCAAGGATCGCCTGCCCAAGCCGGTCGAGAAGAGCAGGCGCAACGGCAAGCGCATCGCCTTGGTCGGCGCGGGACCCGCCTCGCTCACGGTCGCGCGCGATCTCGCGCCGATGGGCTACGAATGCGTGGTGTTCGATTCAGACTTCCGCTCCGGCGGCATGATGCGCTCGCAGATCCCGAAGTTCCGCCTGCCCGACAAGGTGATCGACGAGGAATGCAACTACATCCTCGATCTCGGAGTCGAATTCCGCGGCGGCCGGCCCATCGACAGCCTCAAGAAGCTGCTGGCCGAGGGCTGGGACGCCATATTCGTCGGCTCGGGGGCGCCGCGCGGACGCGAACTCGACATTCCGGGCCGCAAGGAAGCGGCAAAAAACATCCACATCGGCATCGACTGGCTCTCGTCGGTCTCGTTCGGCCACATCAACAAGATCGGCAAGCGCGTCATCGTGCTCGGCGGCGGCAACACCGCGATGGATTGCTGCCGCTCCTCGCGCCGGCTCGGCGGCGAGGACGTCAAGGTCATCGTGCGCTCGGGCTTCGAGGAGATGAAAGCCTCTCCCTGGGAAAAAGAAGACGCGATGCACGAGGGCATCCCGATCCACAACTACCTCGTGCCGAAGGAATTCACGCACCAGGATGGCAAGCTCACCGGCGTCATCTTCGAGAAGGTGAAAGCCGAATACGACGACAAGGGCCGCCGCAAGCTTGTGAACGCCGGCGAGCCGGATCAGCATTTCGAATGCGACGACGTGCTGGTGGCGGTCGGGCAGGAGAACTCGTTTCCCTGGATCGAGCGCGACATCGGGCTTGAGTTCGACAAGTGGGACATGCCGAAGGTCGATCCGAAGACCTTTGCGTCGACCAATCCGAAAGTTTTTTTTGGCGGAGACGCGGCGTTCGGCCCGAAGAACATCATCTGGGCGGTGGCGCACGGGCACGAGGCCGCGGTCTCGATCGACAAGTTCCTCAACGGCGAGGACATCCACCACCGTCCCCTGCCGGCCGTGGAAGTCGTCAGCCAGAAGATGGGCATCCACGAGTGGTCGTATGACAACGATATCGCCAACGACAAGCGCTACCGCGTGCCGACGCGCGACAACGTCATCGCGCTGAAGGACATCCGCACCGAGGTCGAGCTTGGCTACGACGACAAGCTCGCCTTCGCGGAAGCGCAGCGCTGCCTGAACTGCGACGTGCAGACCGTGTTCACCGGGCAGCTTTGCATCGAGTGCGACGCCTGCGTCGATATCTGCCCGATGGATTGCATCACCTTCACGGCGAACGGCGAAGAGGCAGACCTGCGCACGCGCCTCAAGGCGCCCGCGATGAACCTCACCCAGGACCTCTACGTCGCCGACAATCTGAAAACCGGCCGCGTCATGGTGAAGGACGAGGACGTCTGCCTGCACTGTGGCCTGTGCGCGGAGCGTTGTCCCACGGGCGCCTGGGACATGCAGAAGTACTACATCGAAATGACGAACGCGGAACAGGCATGCCGATCGAGAGCGTAAACGACTTCGTCGTCCGGTTCGCGAACGTCAA
>JAXDNZ010000180.1:0-11792 GCA_034669185.1 Hyphomicrobiales bacterium | reverse complement strand
GCATCGCGGAGACCGCCTGCGCGCCGCCCGGCATCGAGGTCTGGAAGATGTACTTGAAGCCGCGCGCAGTCAGCGCATCCGAATAGGAGAGCGTGAGGACGGGCAGCTCGGCGCGTTCGGTCACCTCGGTAACACCGAGCGTGAAGCTCGACAGCCATGCGCCGGTGACGCCCACGAGGTCGGGCTCTTGCGCGACCATGCGCTGCGCGGCGTTCTTCGCCTTCTCGACGCTATCGCCGGCATCGAAGGTCAACAGCTTCATCTTGGCGCCGCCCAGCGCCTTGATGCCGCCGGCCGCATTGATGTGCTCGATCGCGAGGTTTCCGCCCTTGAGCATCAGGTCGCCCTGGCGCGCCCATGGACCTGATAGCGGGGCAATGAGCCCGACCTTCACTTCGGTTTGCGCGCCTGCCGGCCCGGCAAGACCAAGCACGAACGGCAATGCGAGCAGTACCCTGCGTGTTGTCATGAATTCCTCCCTCGATATTTTCATTGTGTGTTTTTCAGTTGCCCGGAACGGCGTGTATTTCCGGGAAGAACATCTCCTGCCACGCCTTCGGCCGCACCTTGATCGAGCCCACGTCGGCCATGAAGTTCGCGTAGGTCATGAGGTTTTCCGGGGACGTGGTGAAGCGCACATCCGGATCGTCGAGCACCTCCATCACGTCCTCGAGCTTCCAGCCCTTGCCTTCGCTCGATTGCAGGAAGACCGCAGCGGCGGCCTTCTTGTCGGCGTTGATGAAGTCGATCGCGGCCTGCAGTGCCTTGAGGATCGCCGCGTAGGCCTTCGGATTCTCGTCATGGAATTTGGTCGGCGCATAAAGCATCGTGAAGGTGCTCGGGCCGCCCATGATCTCGTTCGACGTAGTGATGGTACGGATCCTGGCGTCCTTGCGCTCGCGCTGATGGAACGGCGGCGAAGTGAAGTGCGCGGTGATCTCGGTCTTGCCCGAGAGCAGCGCGATGACGCCGTCCGGATGCGTTAGCGACACCGTGTAGGGATCATATTTGGCGTAATCGGCTTTTCCGAAGTCCTTGATCGCCGCCATCTGCATGATGATGGCCGGGATAGACACCTTCACCGCGGTCACCGCGATCTTGTCGTTGGCGTTGAGGTCGCGCAGCGATTTCAGATGCGGTGCGTTGGTGTTGAGGTACATCGGGATCGACGTCATGGCGGCGACGCCCTTCACCTTCATGCTGCCGGCGGTCTTGTCCCAGATCGTGATGAACGCCGGCGGGCCCGCGGGCGCGAGATGCGCATTGCCCGACAGAAGCATGTCGTTGACGACGGCGGGACCGCCAAGCTGCACATATTCGGCAGTGAGCTTGATGCCGATCTTGGCGGCTTCCTGCTCGACCAGCTTCTTCTCCTCCATGATGATGAGGGGAAGAAAGCCGACTCCGCCGGCGCCCTTCGGAATCTTCACGACGTCGACCTCGGCGCACACGAGCGTAGGCGCGCAAACGACAGCTCCGAGCAGCAGGGCGGCGATGCGCGTCATGTCAGGCCTTCTTGCCGACTTCGACGCCGGCCAGCCGCTCAAGCGGCTTGACGAACTCGGTGATGTCGGCGTCGGGGCCCATCTCGGCCTTGCCGATCGCCATCAGCTGGCGCACCGCATTGCCGACGATCATCGGTGTGCCCAGCGCCTCGGCCTCGTCGAGGCAAAGCTTGATGTCCTTGTAGAGCAGCGCGGTGGTAAAGCCGAAGTCGAAGCGGCGCGGCACCACGCAGCGCGGAAACTTGTCCGCCGTCGCGGTATTGCGGCCGGAGCCCGCATTGATCACGTCGAGCATGGTGGTCGGATCGAGGCCCGCCTTGACCCCCATCACCATCGCCTCCGAAGTGATGGTGATGGCGGTCGCCGAGAGAAGGTTGTTGATGACTTTCATGGTCTGCCCGAGGCCGGGCGCCTCGCCGATGTAGAAGAACTTGCCCAGCACCTCGATGATCGGCCGCAGTTCGTCGGCGAGCGGGCGCGGGCACGCGATCATCATCGCGAGCGTGCCCTTCTCGGCGCCCGACGGACCGCCGCTCACCGGCGCATCGACCGCCGTGATGCCCTTCCTGGCGAGCCCTTCGGCCACCTCCTTGGCGACGCGCGGACCGGTGGTCGAGAGATCGATGAAGGTCCTCGCCTTGGTGCCTTCGATCACGCCGCCTTTGCCGAGTGCGACCGACTTGACGATGTCCGGCGTCGGCAGGCTAACCAGCACCGTCTCGCATTGCGATGCGACATCGGCCGCGGACGCCGCGCGTTTGGCCCCGCGCTGCTCTAGCCGTGCCATCGCGGTCTCGTTGGTGTCGAAGACCGTGATGCCATAGCCGGCCTCGAGAAGGCGCCCCGCCATGTGAATACCCATGCGCCCGACGCCCACGAAGCCGAGCTGCTTGTCCGACATAACGCCTCCCGTACGCGACGCGTTCGCCTCGCGCCTTTGCTTGCTTGGCGCTACCGTTATCAGAGACATGTTGCGCTCGGAAGAGCTTTGGCTGCAAAGTGTATGCACTTGGGCCGAACGGGCGTCCGGCGCTCGCTCGCCACAAGCGCGACAGGGAGGACGGGTCATGGCGAAGGCGAAGAGCAAGCCGAAAAGCGCGCGCAAATCCGTTGCGCGCAAGAAGAGCAGCGCACGCCGCACGCGCGCTGTCGCCGCGCCGAAGCGCCGGCCGCGCCAGGCCTTCGTCGCCAGTCATCACCGCGAGGAGGACTTCAGGACCGATGGCCTGCGCACCTACGCGAAGTATCGCGATCTCGGCATCGCCAAGGCGACCGGCGGCCTCGCGGTCGCGCATGTGATCCGTTTCGTGCCGCCATGCCGGCCGGAGGAAGTCTCCAAGCTGCATTTGCACGACGTCGATTTCCAGATGATCTACGTGCTGAAGGGCTCGATGACGACGGAGATCGAGGGGCAAGGCGCGATCACCATGAAGGCGGGTAGCTGCTGGATCCAGCCGCCGCGCGTCCAACATAAGGTGCTCGACTATTCGGACGACTGTGAAGTGCTCGAGGTGGTCTTGCCGGCCGATTTCAAGACCGTCGAGCTGACGTGACCGCGAAACTGCTGCCGACCACGCTGGTCGGCTCCTATGCGCAGCCGGACTGGCTGATCGATCGGCAAAGGCTCGCCGGCCGCTTTCCGCCGCGCGTGCGCGCAAAAGAGCTGTGGCGTGTCGCGCCGGAATTCCTCGAAGCCGCGCAGGACGACGCGACGCTGATCGCGATCCGCGAGCAGGAGCGCGCCGGGCTCGACATCATCACCGACGGCGAGATGCGGCGCGAAAGCTATTCCAACCGCTTTGCAACCGCGCTCGAAGGCGTCGATATCGACAATCCGGGCACCGCGCTCGACCGTTCCGGCCACCCCAATCCGGTGCCTCGCGTCACCGGAAAGGTTAGGCGCAAGCACCCGGTCGAAGTACGCGACGTCGAGTTCCTGCGCCGCAACACCGACCGCATGATCAAGATGACGGTGCCGGGCCCGTTCACGATGTCGCAGCAGGCTCAGAACGACTTCTACCAGGACGACGAGGCAATGGCGCTCGACTACGCCGCCGCAGTCAATGCCGAGATCAAGGACCTGTTCGCGGCCGGCGCCGACGTGGTGCAGGTCGATGAACCCTACATGCAGGCCCGTCCCGACAAGGCCCGCAAATTCGGCCTCAAGGCGCTCAACGCTGCGCTCGACGGCGTCACCGGCACGACGGCCGTGCACATCTGCTTCGGCTATGCGGCGATCATCCACGTGCGCCCGGAGGGCTATTCGTTCCTGCCGGAGTTCGCCAATTCGCCGGTCCGGCAGATTTCGATCGAGACCGCGCAATCGAAGCTCGACTGTGCGGTGCTCGAAAAGCTGCCGGGCAAGACGATCCTGCTCGGCGTGCTCGATCTTTCCGACATGGCGGTCGAAACGCCCGAGACGGTCGCGGCGCGTATCCGCCGCGCGCTGCCGCATGTGCCGGCCGAGCGCATCATCGTTGCACCGGACTGCGGCCTGAAATACCTGCCGCGCGACGTCGCGTTCGGCAAAATGCAGGCGATGGTGGCGGGTGCCGCAATCGTTCGAGCGGAACTGGGCTGATCGCCCGCGATCTTGCGGGCGCTATTGCACGACAAGAACAGGCGATATCGGGGACGGAAATGCTGATTGGAAAAGCGGGAGCGGCCACGACTGCCATTTGCACGGCGGATGCGTCCAGCATCGAGGTGCGGGGACGAGATTTATGCGGCGACCTGATGGGCCGCCTGACCTTCACGGAGTTCTTCTTTCTTCTGGTGACCGGCCGCGAGCCGAACGAGAAGCAACGCTTCTTCCTCGATCTCCTGCTGGTCGCGATCGCCGAGCATGGGCTCGTTCCGACCGTGCAGGCCGCGCGCATGACATACGACGCCGATCCTGCTTCGCTGCAAGCCGCGGTCGCGGCCGGCATTCTTGGGTGCGGTACCGTCGTGCTCGGCACCGCGGACTTGTGCGGCCGCGTGCTCATCGAAGCCAAGCGCCGCGCGGATGCGGGCACTCCTGCCGCCGAGGCCGTGCGCGCGATTGCGCGCGAGGTGCGCGGGCGCGGCGAGAAGATGCCGGGCTTCGGCCACCCGATCCATCACCCGGTCGACCCGCGCGCCGAGCGCGTGTTCGAGCTTGCGGAGCGCGAGAAGATCGCAGGCGCCTATACGGGCCTGGCGAAGCAGTTTGGTGATGCGGTCGCCGAAGCATGGGGTCGTGCCATGCCGATGAACATCTCGATGCCGATTGCAGCCGTGCTGCTCGATCTCGATTTTCCGCCGGCCATCATCAAGGGCATTCCGCTGCTCGCGCGCACGGCCGGCATACTCGGCCATCTCGCCGAGGAGCAGGAGAGGCCGATCGGCTTCCTGATGTCGCACCATGGCGAGGAAGCCATCAAGTACGAGCGCGGCTAAGCAAAGCAGATGTTCGAGCCGGAGATCGAAACGCGTTCCTGGGCCGAGCAGCGCGTGCTCGATGATGCCGCCTATCGCACGCAGCTCGAATATCTGTTTGCGCGCTCGCGCTTCTACCAGGCAAAGCTGCGGGCCGCGGGTTTCGATACGCCCGCGTCTGCCGGCGGCCTCGACGACATCGGGACGTTGCCGCTGACCGAAAAGGATGAACTGCGCGCGACTCGCAGCGAGCAGGATCCGATCGGCACGCATCTTGCGGCTCCGATGGACGAGATCGCGCGCATCTACTCGACATCCGGCACCACGGGCACGCCGAGCTATATTCCGCTCACGAGGTCCGATCTCGACAACTGGTTTCGCACCTCGGCGCGCAGCTATGCCGCCGCCGGCATCAAGCGCGGGCAAGGCCTCGTTACGACCTACGGCGCGGGGCCGTTCGTCGCCGGCGCGGCGCTCGATGGCTTCAACCTGCTCGGCCTCTGTCACATTCCGGTCGGCACCGGCAACACAGAGCGTCTGATGGCGGCGGTGCGCCATCTCAAGCCGCAGATCCTCGCCTGCACGCCATCGTATGCGCTGCACCTTGCCGAATGGGGACGCGAGCGCGGCATGGACGTCGCGGGCAGCAGCATCCAGCACGTCCTCACGGCGGGCGAACCGGGCGGCGGGGAACCGCGCATGCGCGCGCAACTCGAAGAGGCCTGGGGCGCGAAGGTCAAGGAGGCCATGGGCATCGGCGATATTGGCGCCTCGCTCTGGGGTGAATGCGAGCAGCAGCAGGGCATGCATCTGGCCGGCCGCGGCTTTGTGCATTTCGAGTTGATCGACCCCGACACCGGCGTCTCGATCCCGGTCACCGACGGCGCACGTGGCGAACTGGTCCTTACGCATATCGCCCATCGCGCCGCGCCCCTGCTGCGCTTCCGCACGCGCGATCACGTCGTGGTCTGGATCACAGCTTGTGCTTGCGGCCGCACCGCGCCGCGCGTGCGCTGTATCGGCCGCACCGACGACATGTTGATCTACCGCGGCGTGAACGTGTTTCCTTCCGCGGTGCGCGAAGTAATCAACCGTTTCGCGCCCACGGTCAGCGGTGTGATCTCGATCCGTCCCGGCGCGAAGGGCGTGAAGCAGGTGCCGCCCATGCGGGTCGTCGTGGAACTCAACGAAGGCGCGACCGCGCCCGCGGACCTCAAGGAGCGCATCGAGAAGGACATCCGCGCGACCCTGGTTGTCTCGGCGACGGTCGATCTCGTGCCGCATGCAACGCTACCGCGCAGCGAATACAAATCGAAGCTTGTGGACTACTCCGAGGTTGAAAAAGAGCCCGTGTCCTAGAACAGTTGCCACGAGGCCATCCGCCGTACACCATGAGCGACAATTCGCGCCGTCAGTGCGCAATCAGAACAGGGAGGACGATATGAAACGCGTAATGTTGGCCGCGGCGGCGGCCGCGCTTCTGCTTGCTGCGCCGGCCGCAGCGCAGAATTATCACATCGGCGCGGTGCTGCCGAACTCGGGGCCGATGACGTCGTTCGGCGAGCTGTTCCGCAACGGCGCCGATCTCGCGGCCGAGCACATCAACTCCGACAAGATCCTGAGCAAGCCGTTCTCGATCAATCACGAGGACAGCCAGGGCGCGCCGCAAGCCGCCGTTACGGCGATGAACAAGCTGGTGCGCGTGAACCAGGAGCCGGTCGTGCTCACCGCAATGTCCGGCGTCTCCAAGGCGATCGCGCCGATCGGCGACCGCGAGAAGGTGGTGGCGATCAATGGCGGCGGCGTCGCGCCGGACCTTGCCAAGCTCGGGCCTTACTTCTTCAACGTGATCCCGCTGGTGAATTACGAGGTACGCGCGCTGCTGCCCTATCTCGCCAAGGAGAAAAAGGTCAAACGCATCGCGCTCGTCTACGTGGAGGATCCGCTCGGCGAAGCAGTCCAGCGCGAGATCTCCGAGCTTGCGCCGAAGAACGGCATGGAGCTTGTGGGCTCGTTCTCGCTGCCGAGCCAGTCGCGCCAGTTCGCGCCAATCGCCGCCAAGGTGCGCGAGGTCAACCCCGATGCCGTCTATGTTGCATATTACGGCCAGACCATGGTGGCGCTGATCAAGCAGATGCGCGACGCCGGCATGGACAAGCTGCTGGTCAGCTACTCGGCGTTCAACGATCCGGACATGATGGCGCTCCCGGCGGCGGAAGGCTCGGTCTATTCGAGCCAGAAGATGGACTGGGCCTCGACCGACCCGGTCACGGCGCGCTTCGTCGCCGACTTCAAGAAGAAGTACGGCAAGACGCCGTCGTTCTACAACGCGAACTACTACAACGCCGTGTGGGTGACCGGCAAAGCGATGGCGAGCCTGGAGAAGAAAGGCCAGCCGATAACCGGCGAGACGATCCGCAATGAGCTGCTCGCGATCAAGACGTTCGACGCGGTCGGCGGCAAGATGGAATTCCAGCCCGACGGCACCGTCTCGATGCCGCTGCAGATCAATGAGCTCACCGGCGGCGGCACCAAGGTGTTGAACTAGCAAGCTCCGCTCTCTCGCGCCCTCCCCCGCTTGCGGGGAGGGCGGGGAGGGGGCAAAACGCCATGCTCCTGCTCCAGCTTCTCGTCGATGGCCTGCAGCTCGGTGCGATCTACGCACTGATGGCGGTCGGCTTCGCAGTGATCTTCGGCGCGACGCGCGTTTTCCATTACGCGCATGGCACGAGCTACGTCATCGTCGGCTATCTGTTCTATTATCTCGCCGAGCGGCTGCATCTTGCGTGGTGGGCGGCCGCCGCGGCCGCGTCCGCCGCGGGCGTTGTCTTCGGCGTGCTGCTGGACCGCTGGATGTACCGGCCGATCCAGCGCGACGAAGGCTCGTTCTTCACAGTGTTCGTCGCCTCCTTCGGCATCGCGGTCGTCGCCGAGAACGTCATCGTGATCCTGTTCGGCGCAAGCTTCGTGTCGATCTCGACGCCGCTGACGCGCGCGAATGACATCGGCGGCGGCATCGTCATTTCGCATCTTGGCATCCTCTCGATGCTGATCGCCGTCGGGCTGTTCACCTTCCTCAACTGGTTCCTCGCCAAGACGGATGTGGGCGTCGCGTTGCGCGCGCTGTCGGAAAATCCCGAGCTGGTGCGCAGCTTCGGCCTCAACCCGCGCAAGCTTTCGCAATACGCTTTCGCGATCGGCTCGCTCCTGGTCGCGCCCGCTGCGCTGGTTGCGACCTGCGTTACCGGCCTGACGCCCACTGCGGGCCATCGCGTCGTGCTGATCTCGATCGCCGCCAGCATTATCGGCGGCATCGGCTCGTTGCGCGGCGCGGGGCTCGGCGGACTGATCCTCGGCCTCGCCGAAAGCCTCGCGGTTTGGAAGCTTTCGACCGGCTGGAGCGAGGCGGTCGCCTTCGTGATCCTGTTCGCATTCATCCTCGCGCGGCCTTCGGGCCTGTTCGGCTCCAAGGCGCGGGTGTGACGTCATGCTCGGTTATATCCTCAACCTGCTCATCCTTGTGTCGATCAGCGGCATCCTTGCCGGCAGCCTCAACTTCATCATCGGGTATGCGGGCATCTACTCGATGGCGCACGCGGCGTTTTTCGGTGTCGCGGCCTACGCGGGCGCGCTGGTCGCGATGCACGTTTCGACTTCGCTTCTCGTGGCGATCCCAGTCGCGATGCTGATCTGCGCCGCGCTCTCGCTCGTCATCTCGCTGCCGTCGCTGCGCGTGCGCGGCGAATACTTCGTCGTCGCCTCGCTCGGCCTGCAGATGATCGCCTTCACGGTGTTCTCAGAATGGAAGAGCCTCACCGGCGGTCTTGGCGGCCTGACCGGCGTACCGGTCGCGACGCTGTTCGGCTACGCGCTACGCTCGCTTGAATCCTTCCTTGCCGTTTCGCTCGTCTGCCTCGCACTGGTGACGTTCGTCATCTACATGCTGGCGCGCACCAGCTTCGGACGTAGCCTGCGGGCGATCCGCGACAATGAGGTCGCGGCCGCCGCCTTCGACAAGAACGCCACGATCATCAAGACCATCGCGGTCGCGATTTCCTCCGCGCTCTGCGGCATTGCCGGGGTGCTCTACGCGTTCCATGTCTCGTTCGTGAATCCGGAGAGCTTCACGGTCGACCAGTCCGTGCTGATCATGGCTATGATCATCATCGGCGGCACCGGCACCGTGTTCGGCCCGATCCTCGGCGCGCTCATCATTCATCTGCTGCCGGCGGGGCTCACCTATCTCACGTTCCTGCCGGCGCGCGATCTCGCTTCGCTGCAACAGATCATCTACGGCGCCGCCATGGTGCTGCTGATGGTCTACCGTCCCTCGGGCATCATCGGGAGCTCGAACATCAAGGACACGTGGTCGAAATGAGCGACACGCCCGTCCTGCGCCTCAAGAGCGTCAACAAGCGCTTTGGCGGCGTGGTGGCGGCGAATAATGTGGATCTTGATCTGCCGCCCGGCATCATCACCACGCTGGTCGGCCCGAACGGCGCCGGCAAGACCACGCTGTTCAACCTGATCACCGGTAACCTGAAGCCGGATTCCGGTACGATCGAGCTGCGCGGGCAGTCGCTCGCCGATGTCGACCCGCGCGGCGCGGCACGGCTCGGCATTGCGCGCTCGTTTCAGGACTTGCGTCTGTTCGAACAGATGACCGTGTTCGAGAACGTGCTGAGCGTCATGGAGCGCTCGGCGTTGCCGTGGCAGCCGGGCGGGCGCGCTGCCGCGCGCGAGCGGCGCGAGAAAGCCGATGCGACGATTGCAACGGTCGGTCTCGCCAACTGGCGCGACGCCCGATCGATCGATCTCGGCTACGCAGAGCAGAAATTCCTCTCGCTCGCGCGCATTCTCGTGACCGACGCGTCGCTCTGGCTGCTCGATGAGCCGGCATCCGGGCTCGATCCGGCGTCCTACGCGCGCTTTGTCGGTCTGGTGCGCGGGCGTCTCGCCCACGGCGTCACCATCTGCCTGATCGAGCACAACCTCGACATCGTGCACGGCATTTCCGACCGTATCGCGTTCCTCGACCAAGGCACCGTGCTCGCCGCCGGCGAGCCGCGCGCGATCCTGAACGATCCAAAGCTCGCCGCGATCTACTTCGGGGAGCGGCGATGAGCGATCTCATCTGGGACGTCGCGAATGCGAGCGCGGGCTATGGCCCAAAGCAGGTGCTGTTCGACCTCAACCTGCAGCAAAAGCCGGGCGAGCTTGTCTGCCTGCTCGGTCACAATGGCGCCGGGAAATCGACGTTGCTGAAAGTTCTCTACGGCCTGTTGCCGGCGCGCAGCGGTACGTTGCGCCACAAGGGCGAGGACGTGACCAACGCCGGCCTGTCGGCACGCCTCGATGCCGGCATCGCCTACATGCCGGGCGGGCGCGGCGTGTTCCAGCAGCTCACCGTTGCGGAGAATATGCGGCTGGGCCTGGCCGCGGCGCGCGTGCCGCCCGCCGGGCGTGACGAGCGGCTGGAAGACGTGTTCGCGCTGTTTCCGATCCTGAAGGACTTCTATGCACGCCGGGCAGGCCTGCTGTCGGGCGGCCAGCAGCAGATGCTTTCGCTCGGCCGCACGATCCTCAGCCGCCCGACTTGCCTGCTGCTCGACGAGCCTTCGATCGGCCTGGCCCCAAAATTGTTTCAGGACCTGCTCGCCACGATCCAGCGCATGCAGCGTCAGATGAACATGGCGGTGCTGTTGGTCGAGCAGAACGTGCGCGAGGCGCTCGCCATCGCCGACCGCGCCTATGTGATGAAAGCCGGGCGAATGGTATATGCGGGGCCGCCGTCGGATATCGACGATCACGCAAAGCTGATGGAGCTCTATTGAACCAGAACCTCACGACCGAACGCCCGACTTTCGTCACGCATCTGGAATGCGCGATGGTCGGCGACCGCTACGAGGCGGACCAGCTTCACAATCTCTCCAAGTCCGGCAAGCCGCTGCTGGTGCGCTACGACCTCGACGGCGTGAAGAAAGCGTTGACCAAAGATGCATTGAAGCAGCGCCCCAACGACCTGTGGAAGTGGCGCGAGCTGCTGCCCGTGCGCAAATGCGAAAACATCGTCAGCCTCGGCGAGGATGCGACGCCGCTGATCGCGCTGCCGAAGCTTGCCAAAAAGCTCGGCGGCGGCGAAATCATCGTCAAGGACGAGGGCCGCCTGCCGACCGGCTCGTTCAAGGCGCGCGGGCTCGTCATGGCGGTGTCGATGGCGAAGGCGCTCGGCGTCAAGCACATGGCGATGCCGACCAATGGCAATGCCGGCGCGGCGCTCGCCGCCTATGCGAGCCGCTGCGGCATCCGGACCACGATCTTCTGTCCGGCCGACACGCCCGAAATCAATCTCTCCGAGATCGCGCTTGAAGGCGCGCATGTTTATCGCGTCAATGGATTGATCGACGACTGCGGTAAGCTGGTGGGGCAGGGCCGCGAAACGACCGGCTGGTTCGACACGTCGACCCTGAAGGAGCCGTACCGGATCGAAGGCAAGAAGACGATGGGACTGGAGCTCGCCGAACAGTTCGGCTGGGAATTGCCCGACGTCATCTTCTACCCGACCGGCGGCGGCACCGGGCTGATCGGCATGTGGAAGGCGTTCGCCGAGCTGGAGGCCATCGGTTTCATCGGCAGCAAGCGCCCGCGTATGGTCGCGGTGCAGGCCGAGGGCTGCGCCCCGATGGTGCGCGCGTGGGAAAAGGGCGACGAGCACGCGCCGCGTTTTGAGAATGCGCACACGATCGCGTCCGGCATCCGCGTGCCGCAGGCGGTCGGCGATTTTCTCATTCTGCGTGCTGTGCGCGAGTCCGGCGGCGTTGCGATCGCGGTGTCGGATGAGGCGATCCATGCTGGCGTCGATGAGGTCGCGCGCGGGGACGGTTTCCT
>JAXDNZ010000179.1:0-3042 GCA_034669185.1 Hyphomicrobiales bacterium | reverse complement strand
TTTTCCCGGCTATCCCCTGATGCCGGGCGTGCTGCTGATCGAGACAATGGCCCAGACTTCGGGCTGGCTGGTCATCGCGCTCACGAAATTTACCCGCATGCCGTTCTTCGCCGCCGTCAAGGAAGCCAAGTTGCGTTCGTTCGTGAAGCCGGGCCAGAAGCTCGCGGTGAGCGCCACCCTCGAACACGACGGCTCGGGCTTTGCGAGGACCAGGGCCGAGATCCGCCACGATGACAAGATCGCCTGCACCGCAGAATTGACGTTCCGTGTTGTCGAGTTTCCGAGTCCGGAGTTCCGCGCCAGTATGGAGAAGGTCGCCGCGGAGATCGCGTTCCCGATGCAGGCGCTCGCCGATGGCTGACGCGCGCGAGACCTGGATCACAGGTATCGGTATCATCTCGTGTCTCGGCGAAGGAGCCGAAGCGCATTGGCGGCGGCTCAATGAGGGCGCGCCGCCGACCGACAACAAGACGTTTGCACCCTACGTGGTGCATCCGATCGTTCCGCTCGATCTCGACAAGCAGATCCCCAAGAAGGGCGATCAGCGCCAGATGGAGCCGTGGCAACGCATCGGCACTTATGCGGCGGGCCTCGCGCTCGACAGCTCGGGCGTGAAGGGCAAGCCCGATCTCCTCTCGCGCATGGACATGATCGTCGCGGCCGGCGGCGGCGAGCGCGATGCGGCCGTAGACATCGCGGTCGCGGCGGGCGTGGACAAGGCCGCAAAGCCCGAAGCCTTCGTCAACGAACGGCTGATGAACGATCTGCGCCCCACGCTGTTTCTCGCGCAGCTATCCAACCTGCTCGCCGGCAACATCTCGATCGTGCACAACGTCACCGGCTCTTCGCGCACCTTCATGGGCGAGGAGCAAGCCGGCGTCGACGCGGTACGGGTCGCCCATGCGCGCATCGCCGCCGGGCAAAGCGATCTCGCCCTCGTCGGCGGCGCCTACAATGCCGAGCGCTGGGAGGTGGTGCTGCACTATGCGCTGGGCCGCTGTCTCGCGCACGGCGAACACAGGGGCGTCTGGGAGCGTACCGAAGGCGGCATGGAGCTCGGCACGCTCGCGGCGTTCCTGGTGCTGGAGGAAAGAGCGCACGCGCTGGCGCGTGGCGCAAAGCCGTTCGCCCGCATCGTTACCGTGGCTTCGGAGCACAGCAGGCGCGCGCCCGGCGCCGTCGCAACCGCGCTCGACCGCATGTGGAGCGGCATCGCCTCGCGGCTCGATCCCAAGCGCGCCGCCGTGATCTCCGGCGCGACCGGCGTGGCGGCTCCCACCGCCGAGGAGCGTGTGTTTCTCGGCACACACGCCGACCTTGCGATGCGCGCGAGCGCCACCCATCTCGGGCATGGGCTTGAACCGCAATTTCCCGCTAATATAGCGCTCGCCGCGATTGCGCTGCAGGCGGGAAAGTTGTTTCCGCCCTGCGACGCGTCGGGACTTGAACGGCCGATGGACGCGCCGCTGGCTCAGGTGGTGGTGACCAGCGTCGGACACTGGCGCGGCGAAGGTCTCGCGCTCATCGAAGCAGTTTGAGGGAGAGCATGCCAGCTCAGGATCAGGCAGGGCGCCCGGTCGTCGTCGTCACCGGCTACGGCGTGATCACGTCGCTCGGTGCCGGCAAGGAAGACAACTGGCGTAAGCTCACCGCGGGCGAGTCCGGCATCCGCGCGATCTCGCGCTTTGCAACCGACGGCCTGAAGACGCGAATCGCCGGCACGGTCGATTTCGTGCCCGTCGAGCCTTCGATCAACGCGCCGGAGCTGTCGCAGCGTCTCGCCGAGATCGCGGCCGAAGAGGCAATCGCGCAATCCGGCTTGGGCAGCCGTGGCGATTTCCCCGGGCCGTTGTTCATGGCGGTCGCGCCGGTCGAGATCGAATGGCAGCAGCGCCACGAGATCGCGGCCGCATCGGGCGCGAACGACGCGTTGAGCTACAACGATCTCGCCCGCATGGGCGAGACCGGTCGCTTCCACAGTTACTATGAGCGGTTCCTCTTCGGCTCGGTCGCCGACCGCATCGCCGAGAAGTTCGGCACCAAGGGCTCGCCGATCTCGCTCTCGACCGCCTGCGCGTCCGGCGCAACCGCGATCCAGCTCGGCGTCGAGGCGATCCGGCGCGGCGAGACCGATGCGGCGCTTTGCATTGGCACGGACGGTTCGGTGAATGCCGAGTCGTTGATCCGCTTCTCGCTCCTGTCTGCGCTCTCGACCGCGAACGATCCGCCGCAATCGGCCTCCAAGCCGTTCTCGAAGAACCGCGACGGTTTCGTGATGGCGGAAGGCGCCGCCGTGCTCGTGCTTGAAAGTCTCGAAAGCGCGAAAGCGCGGGGCGCGAAAATCCTCGGCGTGATCGAAGGCTGCGGCGAGATGGCTGATTCATTCCACCGCACGCGCACGAGCCCGGACGGCAAGCCGACCATCGGCTGCATCCACAATGCGCTCGCCGACGCAGGACTGACGCCCCACGACATCGACTACATCAACCCGCACGGCACCGGCACGCCGGAGAACGACAAGATGGAGTGCCTCAGCGTCTCGGCTGTGTTCGGCGAGCGCGCCAAGACCATTCCGATGTCATCGAACAAATCGATGATTGGCCACACGCTTTCGGCTGCGGGCGCGGTCGAGACCGTGATCTCGCTGCTAACGCTGGAGCATCAACGCCTGCCGCCGACGATCAATTATCAGGTGCCTGATCCGAGCCTGCCGTTCGACGTCGTGCCGAACGTCGCGCGCGACGCGCGCGTGACGCACGTACTCTCCAATTCCTTCGGATTCGGCGGACAGAACGTTTCGCTCGTTATTGGCGGGGAGCCGCGTTGATGGCTGATACGAAACGAGCCGTTCTCGTCACCGGCGGCGGACGCGGGCTCGGCACCGCGATCGTACGCGCGATCGCGGCGGCGGGAGATAACGTCGTCTTCACGTATCGCTCGGCCGCGGCCGAAGCGGAGGCTTTGGTGGGAGAGCTGACCGCCGCCTATCCGCAGCAGAGGTTCGCCGCACGTCAGGCCGACCTTTCGGACAAGGCCGCAGTC
>JAXDNZ010000178.1:0-3528 GCA_034669185.1 Hyphomicrobiales bacterium | reverse complement strand
GCGCGACTTGGCTCACGCCAAGCTGCGCGAGCGGCTCGAGAAGGGCGAAGGGCTGCCCGACTACATCAAGAACCATCCGGTCTATTATGCCGGGCCCGCGAAAACGCCCGAAGGCTATGCCTCAGGCGCGTTCGGCCCGACCACCGCCGGGCGGATGGATAGCTTCGTCGATGCGTTCCAGGCGGCGGGCGGCTCGATGGTGATGGTGGCGAAAGGCAACCGCGCCCCGGTGGTGCGGGAGGCCTGCAAGAAGCACGGCGGCTTCTATCTCGCGTCGATCGGCGGCGCCGCCGCGAACCTCGCCGAGCACTGCATCAAGAAGGTCGAGACGCTGGAATATCCCGAGCTCGGCATGGAGGCGGTCTGGCGCATCGAGGTTCAGGATTTCCCCGCCTTCATCGTGATCGACGATAAGGGGAACGACTTCTTCAAGGAGCTGAATTTGGGGTGACGTGCCGCCTCTCCCGCTTGCGGGAGAGGGTGCCCTAGCGCAGCGAGGGCGGGAGAGGGCGTATTTTCGTGAAGCCCCTCTCCCGGCTCGCGCTACGCGCTCGCCACCCTCTCCCCGCTTCGCGGGGCGAGGGGAAGAAGAAGAGGTGCTACAGTCGCGCCAGCACGGCTTGGGGCTAATTCGATGGACTTCCCGACCGACCATCTGATCGCGCGCGTGCTGTTGACGCTGAACACGCTCGGCTACAGCCTCGGGCCCGCGATCGCCGACTTCAACCGCACGCACGCGACCAATCCGCTGTGGACGCCGCACGCGCGCTTCCACGTCGTGTGGCAGGTCCTGAGCTACTGCGGCGTCGGCCTGATCGCGCTCGCGCTGATCTGGACCGGCGGGCCGACCGCGACGCTGCGGCTGTGGCTTGCCGCCGCGATCGCGGGCGCGATGTATGCGGGCTTCTTCGCCACCGTGTTCTCGATGCCGCGCTATGGCGGCAGCGTCACCGACGCCAACGGCGTGCCGCCGCTCGCGACCGTGACCCTGGGCGGACGGCCGATGAAGCTCGACACCAATGTCACGGTGTTCTGCGTGCAGGTCGCGCTGCTGGCGATCGCGCTGCTGACGATCCGCTGACCCGCCCGCCTATTGCGGCGCCGCCAGCTCGGCTCCCCGACCGCGCTTGCCGACGATCGCGACCTCGTCCTTGCCGCATGTGAAGCCCGCCGCCTTTTCGTCCGCGGCCTGTTGCGCCAGCGCATTGGCGTCGGGGTTCGCGCTCGCGTCGACGTAAGCGACATGGCATGCGGGCGAGAGGCGCATCACGACGAGGATCGGCACGTCGGTCGGACGCCCGTCGGGCTTTGGCTTCTCATTGTCGGCAATGAACCAGCGCTGGATCGTCGCGAACGGTGCGCCACCGCGCGTGCGCCATTCGATCACGTCGTGGACGTGATTGAACGGGCCGAAGCCTTGTTCGGCGGCGGGCTCCTTGGCGGCGGCGGCCAGCGTCTTGCCGAACGAGACGGTCTGGCGCAGGTCGACGTCGAAGATGCGCACGGTCAGCCCGCCGGCGCCCTTGCAGGCTTGCACCGTCCAGGGCATTTCCTCCTTGGGCTTGTTCTTTTCGGCCGTGCGGCAGTCCTTCTGTTTGGCCGAGGTGTACTGGCTCTGCGCCGGTTGCGCGGACGCGCCGGAGGTGCCGAACGCGCACAGCGCGAGAGCGATCAGGAGCGAGAGGCGTTTCATCATGTTTCCTATGAGATGGTCGCGCACGTTACGACGCGAGAAGCGCGATCGGAAGCGCTACCCGCCGGCGCCGCCTACCAGCCGCGGATCACCATACGATCGAGCCGCTCGCGCTGCTGCTGCTCGATGAATTTCACCGCGAAGCCTTCGGCGAAGTGCCGTACCACGCGCCCGACCGTGCGGCCGACGGCAAGCGGAGTGCCGAGCTCGGGCTTCAGCTCCGAGGAGACCGCGGCGCCCGACACCGACATGTCGATCACGAAGCAGGTGGTGGTGCTGCCGTCGGCCAGCACGATGATCGAATGCGGGCTTTCCGGAACCACACGCTCCTCGGCGCGCACGTCGACCACGGCATCCTTCTGCTGGCGGTCGAGCCAGGTGAGCTTGCTGGCGAGCTGGTCGCGCCGCGCCTTGGTGACGATGAGGTCGACGAGGAAGCCGCCGTGGACGACATCCGTGATGCGGCCGTCGAGCGTCCCGAACTCGCCGAAGTAGGTGATCACGCGCTCGCCGACGACCCCGCTGACCGGAACCGCGACCAGCATTTGCTGTGGCGAAACCCGCGTGGTGCGGCAGGCGAATTCGCGCCGGTTGCCGTGCATGTCACGCCGGTTGGCAAGGCTGTAGCGCCCGCCAAGCCGGAGGTCGAAAGCGTCGCGCTCAAGGAACTCGACTGCGGACATGACACTGCCTTTTTGCCCGCGTATCCTGACACCGCTGCTCTTACGAAGAGTCAATCGGAAGTATTTCCCGGGTTTACTGGTTAAGCAGCGGTTGCCAAGGTGCTGATTCTACGTGGGTTTCTCGTGAGTCCCTGAGGCGTTTTGCGCGCTTTCCGGGATGTGCGCCTCTCACGCAACCTGTCCTTGCGCCCAACCGAAGATTGTGAGGCGTGTGAAGGCATGCGGGACGAGGTGAATCTTAAAAGGCCATCGCCGGCAGAAAGACACTGCTCGGCTGCCGGTAGCCGCCACTGGACATGAGCGTGGCGGGCCAGAGCGCTCGCACCCCGTGCTGGAACAACCAGCGCAGCAACTCTCCATTTCGCGCCGGAACGAAGAATCCGCCACCCGGATGCCTGGGAGAGTGGACGATCAGCGACTTCAAGTCCTCGGTCGTTTCGCAGACGGCGTGGCCGCGAAATCCGATCCCGCACGCATAGCCGACAATCTTGCTATCGCGCTCGACAACTGTGGCCATCTGCCGGGAGATCGCGGCATCCAGTTCAAACGTGCGCGCAAAGCCGTATGCTTCGTGACAGATTTGCCGGCACCGCGGGATATCGTCAGCTGTCGCGAGCCGGACCCCATCGCCGTTCGCTGCGTTCACCGGGACCGCGGTCTCGACCGTCACGAGGGGTTCGCAAACATCGAATCCGGCTTTCGTATAGAGCGCGAGCGATCGCAAATGCATCGGCGATTGTATGAGCCGCACCTCGGCGAGACCGTTTTGATGCGCCCCTCGAAGCGCGGCTTGCACCAGTCTCCTGCCGATCCCGCCCTCCGCGTCCAGATCGACAGTAAGTGGTCCGATCCCGGCTACCGGGCATCCAGGCATGATCGTGAGGAAAATGCTGCCGACGATGCGCGCTTTACGCTCGATCAGAAATCCTTGGGTGTTCGGGTCATCGACCTTGCTGCGGATAAATCGTGTCGCAACCGCGAGCGAGGGAAGCTCCGGGGGAAAATTATGCGCGGCAGAAACCGCGGCGTGCGCCCGGAAAGCCACCGCCGCACAGGCCTCTGCGTCCTCGGGGCGCACGTCTCGAAGCTGGGGGCCGGCGTCGCGCATCGTGATGCATCATATACCGGACTCTGTGATGCGGCAGATGCAGC
>JAXDNZ010000177.1:0-2707 GCA_034669185.1 Hyphomicrobiales bacterium | reverse complement strand
CCGTCGAACACCGAGGAGGCGAGCCAGAAGGCATGCGTACGCGGCCCGACGATGCCGATATTGCCCTCGTGCCAATCGCCCTCGAAGAAGGTCCAGGTCTTCGACCAACCGGCCTTGCCGTTCGTCGCCATGACGGAAGTCCTCGTTCCTGGCCGCTTGTTTACGGCGTTCCGTGCCGGTTTTCCCATGAAAAACGCTGATGGACCCCTGTAGGGGGGGCATCGGCGCCTTTGCGGATGCCCGCGCATTCGGGCATTTACGCAGAAGACGTGGGCACGCGACGCGTGCCCACCTTACGGGCGGACGAACCCATGTCGGCGCGCGCCTTCGTGTTCGATGCCTACGGAACGCTGTTTGACGTGCATGCGGCGATCGCGCGGCACCGCGACGCGGCCGGGCCCGAGGCCGATCGTTTCTCGGAAATCTGGCGCACCAAGCAGCTCGAATATGCCTGGATGCTGTCGGCGGCCGGCCACTATGTCGATTTCTGGACGCTGACCGAGCGCGCACTCAATTACGCGTTCGCGCGCTGTCCAACCGTCGATCGCGCGCTGCGCGCCGCATTGCTCGATGCGTATTTCAAGCTCGACGCGTTTCCCGATGCGCGCGCGGCGCTCGCCGCGCTGAAAGCCAAGGGGCTGCGCACCGCCATCCTCTCCAACGGCAATCCGCACATGCTCGACGGTGCTGTCGCGGCCGCGAATATCGGCCCCGATCTCGACGCGGTGCTCTCGGTCGACACGATCCGCACCTACAAGCCCCGCCTGGACGTCTATCGCCTCGTCACCGATGCGTTTTCGTTGAAGCCTTCCGAGGTCGCGTTCGTCTCCTCGAACCGATGGGACGTGATGGGGGCGACCGCTTTCGGTTTCCGCTGCGTGTGGGTGAACCGCGCCAACGCACCGGAGGAATATCCGGAGTTTGCGCCGGTGACAGTCGTACGCGATCTCGCGACGCTGGCGACGTTGGAGATCTAGGCGAAGCGGTGCCGCGCGCGCTTCCCCTCTCCCGCAAGCGGAAGAGGGGAAAGAAAGAACACCCTACTTGCTCCCCCGCACCCGCGGCAGCTCGACGAAAGGCCACGGCGCCGGCGTGTCGCCGATCGGGACCGCGATCAGCGCCGGCTCGTTGTTGGCGAGCGTCTTCTCCAACACGGCGCGCAGCGCATCGGGGCTCGTCGCGCGATAAGACGCGACGCCGAAACTTTCGCCGAGCTTGACGAAATCCGGGTTGGTCAAGTCCGTCCCGATCACGCGGTTGCCGTGGACCTCCTGCTGCATGCGCCGCACGTTGCCGTAGGCGGCGTCGTCGAACACGACCGTCACCAGCGGAATGCGGTGGCGCACCGCGGTCGCCAGTTCCTGCACGGTGAACATGAAGCCGCCGTCGCCATTGATCGACACGACCGGCACATCGCCCAGCGCATGCTTGGCGCCGAGCCCGGTCGCGAAGCCCCAGCCGAGCGTGCCCTGATAGCCGGACGAGATGTAGGTGCGCGGGTGACGCGCCTGGTAGAGCAGCCGCGCGGCGTAGGAGACTTGCGTCAGTTCGTCGATCAGCACGCCGTTGTCCGGCATCGCATCGCGAATGGCACGGATGTAGGCGCCTTGCGGCTCCAGCACGGATAGTTTCTTCGCGATGCTCTCTTTGACGGAGCGGCTCGCCGCGACGCGATCGGGACGCTCGGCCGGCAAGTGGCGCAGGTGTTCGTTGAGACGCGCCAGCACGCGCGACGCGGAGCCGACGAGTGCGATCTGCGGCTTGTGAATGCGGTCCATCTCGTCCGGATCGACGTCGACCTTGATGATCGTCATCCTGTCGTCGGTGCCCCACACCGCGGTCGGCCATTGCAGCCGCGTCCCGACCGCGAGCACCACGTCGGCGGTCGCCCATAGGGCGTGACCGCCGGTCAGCACGTGCGCGAGCGGATGGCGCTCGTCCATCACGCCCTTGCCGCGCCGATACGTCGCGACCGGCGCGCCGAGCCGCTCGGCGATCGCCCTCACCTCATGGGCTGCGTCGTGCGCGCCGCCGCCGACAAAGATCAGCGGCCGCTCGGCTCTTTCGAGGAGCTTCGCGGTGCGTTCGATCGCATCCTCGTCGAGCGCGGGCGGCGGCTCAGGCGCCGAGGGGGCTGCGAGATCGACCTCGGCGCGCGCGAGCAGAATGTCGGGCGCGATCTCAAGGCCGACCGGGCGCGCTCGGCCGCTGCCGAGCTGGCGGAACGCTTCGGCGACTTTCGCCGGAGCATCCTGCGGCTTTTCGATCCGCTCCGCCCATTTGGTCAGATTGCGCAGCATGCCGAGCTGGTCGGGGATTTCATGCAGCATCCCGTGACCGCGGCCGATGAACTTGCTCGGGATCTGGCCGATCAGGGCGAGCACCGGCGCGTCGGTCGAATACGCGGTCGCGAGCGCAGCGGTCGCGTTGAGGAAGCCCGGGCCCGGCACCACCGAATAGACCGCCGGCTTGCCGGTCGCGAGCGCGGCACCGAGCGCCATGTAGGCGGCGCCCTGCTCGTGACGCGTATGCACGACCTTCAGCGCATCGCCGACGTCGAACATCGCATTGAACAGGTGATCGTTCTGGATGCCCGGCAGGCAGTAGATCGATGTGATGCCGTGCCCGAGCAGCGATCGGACGACCGCGTCACCCCCGCTCATGTGGGACATCAGTCTCCCCTGTCATTCCGGCCGAGCCAAGCGAG
>JAXDNZ010000176.1:0-2891 GCA_034669185.1 Hyphomicrobiales bacterium | reverse complement strand
CCCGGCGGCGATTCGCGAAAACGTACGCGCGCGTCTTGAAACCGCAGGGCCGGCCGCGCTGCATGCTGAATTGTTGCGGCGCGATCCATCGACGCCGATCAAGCCGGGCGACAGGACGCGCATCGCGCGCGCGCTCGAAGTGCTCGAAGCCACCGGCCGTTCGCTGACGGACTGGCATCGCGAGGGCCTGCCGCCGGTGCTCGATGGCTCACGCGCCGTGAAGGTGTTTCTTAGCGTCGAGCGCGGCGCATTGCGCAGCCGCATCGGTGCCCGCTTCGACGCGATGCTCGCGGCGGGCGCGCTGGAAGAGGTGCGCAGGCTGAAGGATCGCAAGCTCGATCCGTTGCTTCCCGCCATGAAGGCCCATGGCGTGCCCTGGCTGATGCGCCATCTGTCAGGCGAGATCACGCTCGCGGAGGCGGCTGAAGGCGCCAAGAACGACACGCGGCGCTACACCAAGCGCCAGTTCACCTGGGCACGGCATCAGCTTCCGGACTGGACCTGGACGACGGCCGATGCGCGCGGCGAAGTCTTGCGTGCCTTCGCCCGCTGAGGGACGAGCGACCACAGGAACGACGCGAGCGTCACGCATATCCCGATGGCGAGCACCCAGTGCGACGGGCGCATCGCCATCTCCCAGTCGAAGTTGACCGCGAACACGCGCCACGCCGGGACGCCGGTCGTCGCGCCGTACCATGCGGCTTCGGCGATGGCCGTGAGCGCCGCTGCGATCACGGTGAGGATAGTCGACCAAAGCCAGGTCACCTCGCCGACATACCGGTGCATCAGCCGGTAGCCGAGCAGCCAGAACACGAAGCCGGCGACCATCACGGACTCGGTGATGTCGAGCTTGGTCTGCATCATGAAGTGGATGATGCCGAGGATCGCGATCGCGTAGACGATTCTGTGCAGCGTGTTCCAGCGGGACCCGAGTCGCTTGATCATCGCGTCGGTCGAGGTCGCCGTGAGGGCGATCAGGCCGAGCAGGGCGACGAAACCGATGGTGAGATAGATGCGCAGCGCGATTTCGCTGACGATCTTGCCGAGGTCGAATTTCTCCTGCACGACGTAGAGCGTGACGTGCAGCGCCGCGTCGCAGAACGCCGTCACGCCGAGCGTGCGGCGCATATTGATCAGCTTCGGCGCGGCGAATAGCCGCCGCGCGGGAGAGACCGCGAGCGACATCACGATAAGCCAGATCGCGTAATTCCCGGTGCTGTGGATCGCCTCGTTGACCGGCCGCGCCGGGTTGAGGTCGTTGGTCCACACGCGCCATGCCAGCCAGAGGATCGGCACGCAGCCGCCCGCGAAGGCAAAGATCTTCTCGAGTGACCAGCGGCCGGATTTCTCGCGCAGGAACGGCATATGGCTCCTTCGGGCTTGCGCGACCATAACGCGCGGCAACCGTTGGAAAAGCCAAAATTGTCTAACGTTGTGGTGAGCGAGGTGTGATCGAACGTCGCCGTTGCGCGTCCCCGCGAAAGCGGGGACCCAGTGCTTCACCAAGGACTGGATGCCCGCTTTCGCGGGCATGAGCGGAGCATGTGTTTACGCCCCCAGCCTCTCTGCAAGGTCCACAAAGCTCGTCGCCGCCACATCGACCGGAACCTTGGGGCCAGTCTCGCCGGTGCCGGGTCCGTATTCGTTCGTGCGCGCGACGTGCGCGGTCTTCAGACCGGTCGCGGCCGCGGCGGCAAGGTCGCCCGAATGCGCCGCGACCATCATGCATTCGGCGGGCTTGCAGTCGAAGGCCTCGGCGGCCGCCAGATAGACCCGCGGCTTGGGCTTGTAGTCCCCGGCGATCTCGGCGCCGAGGACCGCGTCCCATGGGAAATTGTTGCGCCGCGCGAGGTTCGCCATCAGCGAGATGTTGCCGTTGGAGACCGGCGCGAGCAGGAATCTCTTGTGCAGGCGCTGGAGCCCCGGCGTCGCGTCCGGCCAGCCGTCGAGCCGGTGCCAGGCGCGGTTGAAGTCGGCGAGCGTCGCCTCGTCGAGCCCGGAGACCTCAAAGCGCGGCAGGATGCGTTCGAGGTTGCGCCGGTGCAGCACGTCGAGCTTGGAGAACGGGATCTTGCCGGTGCGCACCTCTTCCATCGCGGGCTGATACTCGCCGCGCCACGCATCCGCGAAGGCGATCCAGTCGAGCGAAAAGCCTTTCGGCTTGAGGATCATCTCCGCCTCGCGCGCGATCGAGGTGCGCCAGTCGACCACGGTGCCGAACACGTCGAAGAACAGGGCTTTGACCGAAGGGACGGGCATGCGGACATCCAATGCTGCGGCTCGAAGGCTCATGGTCTATCATAATTGACCGGTTTCGACCGCCACCCACCGCGAGCACCTCATGGACATCAAGACGCTGCCGTTCGACGCCGACGCCATGCTGGCGGGCCTGCGCCCGTGGGTCGAATGCGAAAGCCCGACCTTCGATGCTGCGCGCGTCAACGCGATGATGGATTACGCCGCGCGCGAGTGCGCCGCCTCGGGCGCGACCGTCGCACGCATCGCGGGCCGCATGGGCTTCGGCGACTGCCTGCGCGCGACGTTCCGGTTCGGCCACGACGAGAAGCCCGGCATCCTCATCATGGGTCATCTGGATACCGTGCATCCGGTCGGGACGCTCGCGAAACTGCCGTGGCGGCGCGAGGAGAACCGCTGCTACGGCCCCGGCATCTTCGACATGAAGGGCGGCAACGTCATCGCGCTCGAAGCGCTGCGCATGCTGCAGCGCTTGAAGCTGTCTCCCGCGCTGCCGGTGACGTTCCTGTTCACCAGCGACGAGGAAGTCGGCAGTCCGAGCACGCGCGATCTCATCGAGGCGGAAGCGTCGCGCCACAAATATGTGCTGGTGCCGGAGCCGGGCCGCGCGACGGGCGGCGTCGTCACCGGGCGTT
>JAXDNZ010000175.1:0-4384 GCA_034669185.1 Hyphomicrobiales bacterium | reverse complement strand
AGCATCAAACCTCGCCATTCGGGCAATCCCGAATAAGCAATGGCCCGCACGATCGCCCAGTGCTGCTCCACCGGAAACGGAAACAGGCGCGCGACAATCTCGTCGGCCTTGGCCGGATTGGCCGCGAGCACGCCGGCGAGGAATCCGACGAACACGCCGGAGGATTCCGGGTCACGCAGCAGTCCGAGCCGCGCAAGGCCGCGCATCGCCGCCGGCACGTGCGCCGGTTCGGGATTGAGCCGGTAGGAATTGATCCAGCCGAGAATCGATTCACGCGATGTCACATCGGGTGCGCGGCTGGCGGCCGCCGACGCCGAGAGCAGGAGCGCAACCAGCGCGACGATGACGCGACGCATAGGCTTTCCCCGTCGGCTCGCAAGCCGCCGTGCCGGAAGCTCATCGACCGGTCGGGCGGAATCGCGGCGAGATCCGCGCGCGATTGGATCGGAATATTGATTTCTTTCGGCCGCAATCGCACACTTGGCGAACTCAAATGAACAATTGCGCGGCCCGAACAAGCACCGCGTCTAGGGGAGGACGTTCCGTGGCGATGATCCTGCGGATCGCGGCGTTCTGCTGCGCCGTCGCGGCGGCGAACACGGCAGCCGCCCAGGCTTATCCGAACAAGCTCGTACGCATCATCGTGCCGTTCGCGGCCGGCGGCCCGACCGACGTCATGGCGCGTCTCGTCGGGCAGAAGCTGTCGGAAAAGTTCGGCCAGCCGTTCATCGTCGAAAATCAGGGCGGCGCCGGCGGCAATATCGGCATGGGGACCGCCGCGCGCGCGGCAGGCGACGGCTACACGATCCTGTTCGTGTCTTCCAGCTACGTCGTCAACCCCAGCCTCTATCACAAGGTGCCGTACGACCCCGACCGGGACTTCTTGCCGATCACCAAGGCAGCGGCCGCGACCCACGCACTGATCGTCCACCCGTCGGTTCCGGCACGCAGCGTGAAAGAGCTGGTCGATCTCATCAGAGCCGACCCGTCGAAGTACAGCATCGCCTCGCCCGGCGTCGGCACGACGCCGTCGCTCTCGATCGAGCTGTTCAAGCAGTCCTTCCGACTGGACGCCCTGCTCGTCGTGCCGTTCGGTGGCGGTAATCCGGCGATCCAGTCGGTCGTCGCGGGGCACACGCCGCTCTCGTTCCAGGCAATCCCGCCGGCGATGGCGCTGATCAAGGACGGCAAGCTGAACGCGCTCGCGATCACCTCGACGAAGCGCTCGGTCATGCTGCCGGACGTGCCGACACTCGACGAGCTCGGCGTTAAGGATCAGGAGGCGGAGACCATGCAGGGCGTTCTCGCGCCGGCCGGCACGCCGAAGGAGATCGTCGACCTCCTGCAGCGCGAGATCGCCGCGATCCTGGCCATGCCGGACGTGCGCGACAAGATACTGGCGCTCGGCTTCGAGCCGTCCGGCATCACGCCCGCGGAGTTCGACGCCTACATCAAGGCCGAAATCGCCAAGTGGCGGCGCGTGATCGAGAAGGCGGGCATTGCGAAGATTTGAGGGGGCGCAGCAGTTCCCCCATGCGGGCTTAACAGCTGCTCCCCTAAGCCGGCTCGAGGCCGAGCGCCTGCGCGCTCTCGAGCCAGGTCGGCAATTCGCGCTGATAGAGCGCGTTGCTTTCCTTGAAGCCGAGCGCCGGCTCCAGCCCGAAGGTCGCGAGAACTTCCTTCACCTTCGGATCGTTGTTGGCGGCTACGAAGAGTTCGGCGAGCCGATCGACGATCGGCTGCGGCGTTGCCTTCGGCGCTGCCCAGCCTGTGAAACCGCTTATCGTAAAGAATTTCGATGTCGCGCCCTGCTCAGGCAGCGTCTTGATTTCCGGGATCGCATCGACCTTCTTCGAATGCACGGCGAACACCACGCCGCGATTGCCTTGAAGCGCGGCCTGCGCGGCAACATAGCTGCCCATCGCGACATCGAGCGAACCTTCCATCAGTCCTGTCCACATCGGCGCTTCGCCGCGGTAATGGATCGGCTCGATCTTGAGACCATACTGCTGATTGAGCGCGACGACCGTCATGTGCGGCGACGAGCCGGCGCTGTAGGTGCCGAAGTTCACCTGGCCCTTCTTGCGCGCGAAGGCGACGAAATCGTCCAGCGTCTTGATGCCGGTCTGCTTGTTCGCAATCAGCAGCAGCCCTTGGCCGGGAATGACGCTCAAGAGCGTCAGGTCCTTGTCCATGTCGTAGCCGGGATTCTTCAGCATGACCCGGTTCATGACATACGTCGTCGCAATCGAGCACAGGACGGTGTGGCCATCGGGCGCCGCGCGCGCGACTTCCGCCGCTCCGATCGAGCCGGCGGCGCCCGCCTTGTTTTCGACGACCACCGTCTGCCTCACCTGCTTGGAGATGGAATCGCCGAAGGCGCGCGCAAGCAGATCCGTCTGCCCGCCCGCCGGATAGCTGCACACCATACGGATATTGCGCGACGGCCAAGTGCTTTGCGTGGAAGTGCCTTGCGCGGAAGCGCTACGCGCGAGGTAAGGCGTCGCAGCGGCGGCCGTACCGGCGGCGATGAAATGACGGCGATTGAATTTCAAGGACATGCTTCCCCCTTTTCATTTTTTATTTGAGCGTACCGCATCGTCCGACCTCTGCCCACATGCGAAACGGCGGGACAGATTGGCGCAGATAACGACATTCGGGTTTTCGGGCATGTGCCCGCGGGCGCTAGTTTGCTGCTGAATCTTCATCAAATCGCGCGCTCAACGCGCGGCATGGGATTCGCGCCGGCTGGCGTTGCCCGCCACTGATCAGTTTGGTTCAATCAGCCGATCAAAGAGAGGAACCATGCCGAAAAAGTACGCGACCGAGCTTCCGTACCTGAAGCCGCGCGCCATCAACGACGCGCTGAGGAAGCAGGTGCGCCAGGAGTTGCCCGAGGTCGCGCAGATCAAGGACAAGGCGCTACAGGAGAAGGCGGTCGAGGCCTGGGCGTTTGCGCTCACCCATTCGAGCTTCAAGTCGATCAGGCAGATTCCGCCGGCGGGAAATCCCGACACCAATGAGGCCAAGCGCGGCGATCAGACCGATCACCTGCGCGGGGTGACGCGACTTGCCATCGGCATCGCCAAAGAGATGGGCAGCGCGTACCCTCAGCTCGCCATCGACATGGACGTGATCGTGGCCGGCGGGCTGGTTCACGATGTCGGCAAGGCGTGGGAGTTCGACCCGGTCAATCGCAAGCGCTGGAAGGCCATCCAGAAGCAAACCGGTCGTCCGTCGATCCGGCATCCGGCGTTCGGGATGCACATCTGCCTCACCGTCGGGCTACCCGAGGAGGTCGCGCACATCGCCATGGCTCATTCGGGCGAAGGCGAACTGCTGGTGCGCAGCCTCGAATGCATGATCGTGCATCAGGCCGATTATACGTTCTGGAATACGCTGCTCGCGGGCGGACAGTTGAAGCCCGAAACCGTGCCTCCGGGCACGCGCAAATACATCATCGACACGCCGTTCTAGGCCCAACGCCTGCCCGCCCTCACTCCGCGGCGAGTGCGTGCAGACTCCACGCGTGAATCCGATCCGGCATGTGCAGGTACTCCTGCCACGCCCGCTCGGCCCGCCGCATTCGCCCGTCGGGCTCCCTCTGACCGTGAATGCAGGTCGCGCCGAACTCGCGCGCGCGCTGGATGATCCAGTCGCCCGCGGCTTTGCGCGTCGCCCCGTAGTGCACGAGCGCCGCCTCGATGCCGTCGTGATCGCGCAGCGCATCCGCAAGACATGCGGCATCAAGGGCAGCTTTCGTTACGCCCGCCCCGACATGCGGGCGCGCCACAAATGCGGCATCGCCCAAAATGACGGCGCGGCCGAACACGAGCTGCGGCGCCGCGAGATCGTAGATCGCCTGGAAGCTCGGTCGCGCCGCGCCGAAGATGCTCGCCAGCGATGGCGCGATGTCCTCGCGCGCCGCATTTTTCGCGGCGTCGATCACATCCTGGCGGATCAGCGGCGGCGGGATCTGTTCATGCCGCACGCCCTGCTCGTCGGTATTCATGTCGGCCAGCGCCGTTTCATCGGCCGGCCGATACCACACGATGTTGTAGTCGCGCTTGCCCGGCGTGATATCGCCGTCGCGCGCCGGTACCGGATAGGACACCCAGAGCTCGCCGTCGGGAATGCAGAACGCGTTGCGCGTATAGAGAAGCTCGCGCTGCGCTTGCGTGGCTTCCGCCTCGGGCCATAGCGCGCGCCACGCGATGTAGCCCGCGTATTCGGGCCTCGCCTGCGGGGCGAGCTGCGTGCGCACCGCGGAGCGCGAGCCATCCGCGCCGATCAAGAGGTCGCCGGTTTCGCGCGTCCCGTCCGCGAAGATCGCGGTCGCGCTACGCGCGTCCTGCTCGACGCGCACCAGCGACTTCGAGGGATG
>JAXDNZ010000174.1:0-2758 GCA_034669185.1 Hyphomicrobiales bacterium | reverse complement strand
CTCGGCGTCGCCGGCGAGCGCTTCGGCCATCGCCTTCACGTCGTCGGCGGTCGAGCGCGCGTCGGGGGAGGCGCCGGCGACGCGTGTCATCGCCTCGGCGCCCGAACGCGCCTCGGCCGAGGCGCGGTTGACACCTTCGGCAATCGTCGCGACCGCCACGTTCTGCTCTTCCACCGCGGCGGCGACGCGCGACGCGATATTCGACATTTCGGCGATGATCGAATTGACCTGCTGGATCGCCTGCGCCGAATCGCCGGCCGCCGACTGGATCGCGCCGATCTGCGCCGCGACCTCCTCGGTCGCTTTCGCGGTCTGGCCGGCGAGGTTCTTCACTTCCGATGCTACGACCGCAAAGCCGCGGCCGGCTTCGCCCGCGCGCGCCGCCTCGATGGTGGCGTTGAGGGCAAGCAGATTGGTCTGGCCGGCGATGGCCTGAATGAGGCCGATCACCTCGCCGATCCGCGTCGCGGCGGCGGCAAGCTGCGACATCGTCTGCACGGTGCGCTGGGCCTCGGTCACGGCGCGGCTTGCAACCTCGGTCGAGGTCGCGGCCTGCATGGCGATCTCGCCGATCGAGGTCGCGAGCTCTTCCGCCGAGGTCGCGGCCGAGGTGACGTTGAGCGAGGCCGCGCCGACGCGCTCCTCGGCGTCGCGCGCTTCCGAGGAGACCGCGTCGGCGGCGGCGTTGAGCGCGGTTGAGGCGGTCTCGAGGCGGGTCGCGGCGCCGCGCACCTTGGCCAATGACTCATCGACCGTGTGCTCGAACCGCACGATCGTCGCAGCGATCGTCTCGGTGCGGCGTTCGCGGTCCTGCACGGTTTTCTGCTGGTCCGCCGCCAGATGTTCGCGCTCGACCGCGTTGTCGCGGAACACGATGACGGTTCGCGCCATGGCGCCGATCTCGTCCTTGGCTTCTGTCGCCGGAATCGCGACCGACGTGTCGCCAGACGCGAGACGCTGCATCGCGTCGGAGAGGCCGGCGAGCGGCTTGGTGATGCTGCGGCCGATCAGCCAGCTCAACAGCGAGCCGAACACGATGACCGCGAGTCCGATCGCCACGATGGTCGCCTTGGTGCGCGCCTGCGATACCGCGACGCCCGACGCGGCCTCCGCCGTGCGGCGGCTTGCCGACGCGATGATCTCGTCCGCCGCCGGCAGCATCTGGCGGGTTTCGGCCGTGATGATGGCGGTCGAGGAGTCGACCTTGGTGGAGCTTGCGATCCAGGCCGCGAAGGAATCGGCATAGCCCTTCACGTGCTCGGCGAGCTGCTGCTTCATCACCGCGGCGGCGACGATGCCGCCGAACACCTCCTCGAACGACTTCAGCGCCTGTTTGAAATCGGTGTTCGCGCTTTCGCTGCGGGTCAGCCGATACTCGACCTCGTAGCGGCGCATCAGCATGATCGATGTCAGCACCTTGCGGAGGTCGGTATCCGACAGCCAGGACATGTCCTCGTTGGCGATCCGCTCCATCACTTTGCCGCCGTCGCGCAGGCGGCCCTGGATTCCCTCGAATTCGGTCAGGCCGAGCTCGTCCTGTTCTGCGGTGAGCCGGCCGAAGGTCGTCTTCAGGTTCGTGACGCGCCCTTCCAGTGCGATCAGATTCGGCCGTTCGTCGCCGCTGACGAGGTCCTTCAGGATCTGCAGGCTGACGGTCGCGGCGTCGTAGCCTTCGTTGAAGCGCGTGATCAAGTGGGACCGCGGCTGCGCCACGAATTCCTTGGTGCGCACCTGCATGGTCGTCAGCGCGTCCTTGAATTCGCGGCTGGCGTCGGCGAGGCGTGAAGATTGATGGACGCTGTCGAAGGCGCTCTCCACGGTGCGCTCGCTCGCCACATACGAGAGCCCGATCGCCGCCAGGCCGATCACCGGAACCAGCGACAGAAGGGTGAGCCGCGTACGAACAGAGAGCAGTGTGCTCAGACGTGACAAGAGCATGGGCGAACCGATGTTACCGTCCAAGAGCTGCTGCGCGGCGCGCGGCAGGCCGTGCGACGCAGAGATTTTCATCGGTCCATGCAAGCGTGGAATGGTTAAGAAATCCGGTAAGGCAGCGGAAATGGCGCCAATTTCTTCTCGCATCCAAGCACCTGAGCCGATCGGCTGACCTGGGCTGCTACGCGGTGGTGATTGGCTCTTGTGCAGTGCAAGCATGTTGTGTTGCAGTGCGACGCCGGACCCATGTTTTGGCCGGGAGGCCCAATGCTCGCCGCGACCGGTTCCGATGCCGCTTCTGACCTGAGCGAGGGGGTGCGTGGCGCGACTGCCGCGGTTGAGGCCATGCTTGCCGACGCGGTGCGCGCGGTGGGCGGTCGGGTCATCCAGAACGGCCGTGTCTCGGCAAAACAGCTCGACCGCGAGCAGCGCGCCGCGCATGGCCTTGCCTGGTTTGCCACGTATGTCGAGGCGATCCGCCAGCTCGGTGCCTACGCCGAGCGGATGAGCGCGGCCGGGCGCTTCGGCGAGCTGGAAGAGCTGCTCGTGCGCATCGGGCTCGGCGAATATCTCGCGCAGATGCTCGGCGGCATCCCGATGAGCCAGGGCGAGTTCGTCCGGCCGGGCGACCTCGGGCTTGGGCCGAAAGCGATCGCCGCGCGGGTGACAAGCGAGATCGACGACCTGATCGCGACCGGCAACACCGCGGAGAATCGCGCGCGGCTTGCCGCGCTGATGCGCGAGCACCATGGCGCAACCGTCGGTGACTGTGGGCTCGACGATACGCTGGAGGCGATCCGCGACGAGATGCGCAAGTTCGCCG
>JAXDNZ010000173.1:0-3153 GCA_034669185.1 Hyphomicrobiales bacterium | reverse complement strand
CGGGACAACGGGACCGGTATGGACGAAGCGACTTTGGCGCGCGCGACAGAACCGTTCTTCACGACCAAAGAGGCGGGAAAGGGCACCGGGCTCGGTCTGTCGGTCGTTCATGGCATCGCCGAGCAGTCCGGCGGCTGTTTCCTCCTGCAAAGCAAAGTCGGATCAGGCACAACCGCCGAGGTTTGGTTGCCGGTGGCTTCAGGCAAGGAAAGGCTCAAGGAGGAAATCCAAGGCCCCACGGCAGGCAATCGGCAGCGGCTCGTCATCCTCGCTGTCGATGACGATCCTCTGGTCTTGACCAACACCGTTGCAATGCTGGAGGACCTGGGACACGTGCCGCTCGGCGCTTCATCCGCGGCGGAAGCCCTGTCGATCGCGAAAGAAAACAGGCCGATCGACCTGGTGATATCGGACCATGTCATGCCGCACATGACCGGTCTGAAAATGCTGGGTGAGATCCAAAAAATGAGACCCTCGGTGCCGGTGGTCCTGGCGACCGGCTATGCCGAGATCGACGACGGCGATCTGACTGTCGCGCGACTCTCAAAACCCTTTACCCAGGCTCAGTTGGCCCAGATCATCGCGCAGGTCATGCCAGCCGATCTCGCGGAAGGCCGGATCATCCGGTTTCGGTCTCACAACGGAAATGGCGGCGGCCGCTAAGGCCATCCGCAGTCTTTCGGAGCGCGTGCCCCCGCAGCGAAGACGGCCGCCGGCGCGGGCGTTGCGTCTGCGCCACCCCCTCAATTCCGCAGCGCCGGCGCCACCAGGAACGGCGTCATTCCCACGAGCACGCTGGCGAGCGCGAAGGCGAAGACCGGGTCGTAGCTTTGCCAAAAATCGTGGATCAGGCCGCCGCTCCATGAGCCGATGGCCGAGCCGAGGCCTGCGCCGATCGAGATCGTCCCGACGATGGTGCCGACTCGTTTGCCGCGGAAGATCGTCATCGCGGCCGCGGTGATCAGCGGACCGCGCGATCCCATCGTGCTGCCGAAGCAGAGCAGGAAGCCGCCGAGCAGCCAGATGCTCGGATGGCGCCCCAGCGCCCACAGCATGAGAATGCCGGCGACGGTGAGGCTGTAGCTCGCCAAAATGGCGCGGCGCCGGCCGAGCAGACCGTCCAGCCAGCTCACCGTCAGCATCCCGAGCAGCAGCAGCACGCCGGAAAACCCCCACGCGGTCGCGGCCTGCAGCGGCGGGAAGCCGACTTCGACCAGATAGGTGACCACCTGGACCGAGATCGCGAACATGCCGACCGCGGTGAAGAAGAAGATGCTGAACAGCGCCCAGAACGCGTGGTGGCGCATCGCGGCGCGGAGCGTCCAAAGCTCGGCGGCGGCGTCGGATTGCGGATGCCGCAGCAGGTGCCCGGACCCGGCGGCGATCCGCCGCCACGGCAGCAGCAGCAGCGGCACGGTGGCGGCGAGCATCACGCCGCCGAGGATCTGGTAGGCGCCGCGCCATCCGTAACGGTCGATCAGGACCTGCGACAGCGGAACGAGCAGCAACACGCCGGCGCCGGCCGCGGACGCCACGACCGCCAGCGCGGCCGGCAGCCGCGGCCCGTACCAGCGGTTCAGCAGCAGCGAGCCCGTGATGGTACCGAGGCACGTGCCGCCGAGTCCGACCGCGAGACCGATGCAGGCTTGCAGGTGCCAGAGCTCCTGCGCGAAGGCCGCGGCCGAGAAGCCCGCGCCGAGCAGCGCCAGCCCCACGCCATAGGCGGCGCGCGGCCCGGAGCGGTCGAACAGCCTCCCCACGAACGGCGCGGCGAGGCCGGTGCACAGTGCCGCGATCGAGTAGACCGAAACGACTTGCGCGCGATCCCAGCCGAACGTGGTGGAGACCGGCAGCAGGAACACCGTGAAGGTCTCGCCCGCGCCGCGCCCCAGCGCCGCCAGCAGGAAGCAGAGGCCAAGCACGGCGAATGCCAGGCCCCCTTTGCGGTGCGAGTCGGGGCTTGCGGGAGAATCCTTCTCCATGGCGCGACGGGCATCGCTTTCGGTTGTGCGGTTCGCCACCGGGCGCGCCGGACGCGTTGCAGTCTATCCGACTGCGCTCATTCCCGCGAAAGCGGGAATCCAGTTTCTTTCTTTTGTGCTGGATCCCGGCTTTCGCGGGGACGAGCGGGCGACGATCAGCGCCGCCGCGGCGGCTTGCGTCCGCCGCGCATGCCGGGCTTGCCGAGCGTGGAGCCCGGCGCGCGTGCGCCGCCGCGATGCGGGATCGCCTCGATGCCCGGGCCCATTTCGTCGAGGCCGGGTTTGCGCGGCGCTTTCGCGGCGTCGCGGTGCGGCAGCACCTCGTGCCAGGTCGCGATGCCCATCTCGTCGAGCGCGGGCTTGTGCACGCGGCTGCCCCCTCCCGGCGCTGCGCGCCGACCTCCCCCGCGAGCGGAGGGGGATAAAAAGGGCCGCTTCGCGGTTGGATCGTCGACCACCGCCAGCTCCGTCGCACGCAACCGCTTGATCTCGTCGCGCAGCCGCGCGGCCTCCTCGAAGTCGAGATCGGCGGCCGCCGCGCGCATGCGCTGCTCGAGGTCGGAGATCACCGCCTCGAAATTGTGCCCGATCGTCGCGCCGTCTTCGCTGAAGCCCGCGAGCCCGCCCTCGGTCGAGACCAGCACGTGGTCGCGCTCGTACACCGAATTCATGATGTCGTGGATCGACCGCTTGATGCTCTCCGGCGTGATGCCGTTCTGTGTGTTGTACTCGACCTGCTTCTCGCGCCGGCGGTTGGTCTCGGCGATCGCGCGCTCCATCGAGCCGGTGACGCTGTCGGCGTAGAGGATCACCTTGCCGTCGATGTTGCGCGCGGCGCGGCCGATGGTCTGGATCAGGCTCGTCTCGCTGCGCAGGAAGCCTTCCTTGTCGGCATCCAGAATCGCGACCAGCGCGCATTCCGGTATGTCGAGGCCTTCGCGCAGCAGGTTGATGCCGACGAGGCAGTCGAACGCGCCGAGGCGCAGATCGCGGATGATCTCGATGCGCTCGATCGTGTCGATGTCGCTGTGCATGTAGCGCACGCGGATGCCCTGCTCGTGCAGGTATTCGGTCAGGTCCTCGGCCATGCGCTTGGTCAGCACGGTGACGAGCGCTCGGTAGCCGGCGAGTGCGGTCTGGCGCAATTCGCCGACCAGGTCATCGACCTGCG
>JAXDNZ010000172.1:0-3915 GCA_034669185.1 Hyphomicrobiales bacterium | reverse complement strand
CCAGCACCGACAGGCCGACCGCGAACGCGACAGCGACAAGACCCGCGGAGGGCGCAGAAAAGAGCGCCGCTCCGCAGACGGCTGAAACAAGCGTGAACGTGCCGATGAATTCGGCGCCCAATTCCCTCGACATTGATCCCCCCTCCATGACCGTCATCCGCGAGCCAGCGCAGATTCGTGCCGTATGGTTCTACAGGATCGGCAGTGAGGCAACTGCCTCCGTGCGCGGAATAACCCCTGAAAAAATCGCAGAGCTGAGATCGAGCCTGCGCGACACGGCAGCCGCGAGCCCAAGCGGCGCCATCCAGCAGGCCCACGCCGCTGCCGCATAGGCCGGATCGAACGGCAAGCCGGCCGCGACCGCGCCATAGACCGTCAGCCGCAGCCAGACCGCTCCGGAGGCGACCGCCGCCATGGCGATCATGAGCCGGGCGTGACGTGCCACGGCGCCGCGCCGGATCGCCAGGATGGCAGCGGCCAGCAGCAAGAGCCAGACAACACCTTGCGCAAACAGCCCAGCGCGGGCCACGATCGTCGCCTCGCTCGCTACCGCCACCAGCAGCGCGGTCGTGCCACCGATTGCGACACAGACGGCGGCTATGCGGCCGACCGCCCGGTGAACGCCCCGCCGATGCCTCAGGAAGGCCGCGATCGGAATCAGAATGAGCGCAAGGCCGGAGGCGATCATGTGCAGCGGGAATGCCACCGGCAGCCGCTGCAGCACGAGAAGCAGCGGGTAAGGCAGCGGCAGCAGTCCAAGGCCGAGTGCGATCGCACCGAGCGCGACGGGACCAGCCAGGAGGAAAACGATGATTGCGAAGACGCGCGACCAGGCCCGAGGCCGACGTGAACCGGTTGCGTGCGCCAGATCGATCAAAGCCATGCTCGTGGGTGCGGCCCTTGCATCGATGATCGGTACACTTTGTGTCGCACGCGTGGCGCAGGCCGAGCCGGCTCCGCTTAAGCGGGCCGACTTTGGCGGTCGCTGGGTGTCGAAAGAGGCGAGCCTGACCCTGGACATTACCCGCTGCGGCGAAGGCTGGTGCGGGGTGCTCGTGACGAACAACAAGTCGTGTGGACACACCGCGCTTCGCGTTGCCGAAAGCCCCCAAGACGCGGTCCATCAGACCGACAAGACTCGCGAGCTTGTCGGGCGGCTTCAGCTCGCCGCGAATACCGAGCCCTACGGCGTGCGAACGGCGCTGACGCGCGACGACGGCGGCGCCATGGCGCTCCGTATCGCGGGTCACACCGGCGGTATTTTTTCAGCCTTCCGGCGCAGCTACGATTACAATCAGCTGCTCGTGCGCGAGGGCGACGCGGCCTGCTCGCCCAATCCCAGAGTATCCCAAAAGGCGGGCCAAGCGGCGCTAGCCGCCGCGCCCCTGCCCGTCCAGCTTCAAGGCATCCGGATGCGGCATCGCGATGATGTTGTAGCCCGCGTCGACGAAATGGATCTCGCCGGTCACGCCGCCTGACAGGTCGGACAGCAGATAGAGCGCAGACCCGCCGAGCTCGTCCAGCGTGATACCGCGCCCGAGCGGCGCGTACTTCTGCTGGAAGGCGAACATGGCACGCGCGTCGCCGATGCCGGCGCCGGCGAGCGTGCGGATCGGCCCCGCCGAAATCGCATTGACGCGAATGCGCTGCGCGCCGAAGTCGACCGCGAGGTAGCGCACCGAGGACTCGAGCGCCGCCTTGGCGAGCCCCATCGCGTTGTAGTTCGGCATCGCGCGGTCGCCGCCATTGTAGGTCAGCGTCAGCATCGATCCGCCGTTCGTCATCAGCCGCGCGGCCCGCCTGGCGGCCTCGGCGAAAGAGAAGCAGGAGATCACCATGGTGCGTACGAAGTTCTCGCGCGACGTGTCGGCAAAGCGACCTTTCAGTTCGTTCCTGTCAGAAAAGCCGATCGCGTGGACGAGGAAGTCCATCCCGCCCCATTGCTTCTCGATTTCCCCGAACACGGCGTCGACCGAGGCGACATCCTCCACGTCGCACGGCATCACGAATGACGATCCGATTGATTCAGCGAGCGGCTTGACGCGCTTGCCGAGCGCCTCCCCCTGATACGTGAAGGCGAGTGTTGCACCGTGCTGGCTCAGCGTTTTGGCGATACCCCAGGCGATCGAGTGGTCGTTCGCGACCCCCATGATCAGCCCGCGCTTGCCTTGCATCAGTTCAGGCATGCGTCAGGCGTCGAGCCGCTTGAACACGAGCGTCGCGTTTGTGCCGCCGAACCCGAATGAATTCGACAGCACTGTGCCGACTTTGGCGTTGTCGATGCGCTTGCGTACGATCGGCATGTCGGCGAACACCGGATCGAGCTCGGTGATGTTGGCGCTCTCGCAGATGAAGCCGTTGTTCATCATCAGCAGCGAATAGATCGCCTCCTGAACACCAGTGGCGCCGAGAGAATGTCCGGTCAGCGATTTGGTCGCCGAAATAGGGGGACACTTCTCGCCGGTGCCGAACACATTGCGGATGGCCTGTATTTCGGGCGGATCGCCTGCCGGCGTCGAGGTTGCATGCGGATTGATGTAGTCGACTTTCGTCTTCACCGTCGACATCGCCATCTTCATGCAGCGTTCGGCGCCCTCACCCGAGGGCGCCACCATGTCATAGCCGTCCGACGTCGCGCCATACCCGACGACCTCGCCGTAGATGCGCGCACCGCGCGCCTGGGCGTGCTCCAGCTCTTCGAGCACGACCACACCGGCCCCGCCGGCGATCACGAAGCCGTCGCGGCTGACGTCATAGGCGCGCGAGGCCGTGGCCGGCGTATCATTATACTTCGACGACATCGCTCCCATGGCGTCGAACAGAACCGAGAGCGTCCAGTCGAGCTCCTCGCAGCCGCCCGCGAAGATGATGTCCTGCTTGCCGATCTGAATCGTCTCATAGGCATTGCCGATGCAATGGTTCGACGTCGCGCAGGCCGACGAGATCGAATAGTTCACGCCCTTGATCTTGAACCAGGTCGCGAGCGTGGCGGATGCGGTCGAGGACATCGCCTTGGGCACCGCGAACGGTCCGACGCGCTTGGGTCCCTTGGTCCGCGTGATGTCGGCGGAGTCCACGATGGTCCGCGCCGAGGGTCCGCCCGAGCCCATGATGATGCCGGTGCGCTCGTTGGAAATATCCGCTGGCTCCAGGCCGGAATCCTGAATCGCCTGCTCCATCGCAATGTGGTTCCACGCGGCCCCCTCGCCGAGGAAACGCATCGCGCGGCGGTCGATCACATCGGCCGGATTGAGCGTGGGCGCGCCCTGCACCTGCGAGCGGAAACCCATTTCCGCATACTTGTCCGCGCGCGTTATGCCGGACTTCGCGTCGTGAAGGCTTGCCAGCACCTCTTGGGTGTTGTTGCCGATGGACGAGACGATGCCCATCCCGGTGACGACGACCCGTCTCATGATTGCCTCGTCCGCATCTTGCGCCTGCCGATCATTTCGGCCCGCGTCGATAATGTGGGACTTCCGCGCCCGCTTGTCAGGCCCCGGCCGGCGCCAGCACTGGGCTATCCTTCACCAGGGCGACCTTCAGGTCGCTCGTCCGGCACACGATCTCGCCGTCCGCCGACATCCAGCCGTCGGCGATGCCGAGCACCAGCTTGGAGCGCATCACGCGCTTGATCTCAATGCCGTAAATGATTTCCTTCATGGTCGGCAGCACCTGGCCGGAGAACTTCAGTTCGCCGAGGCCGAGCGCGCGACCGCGCCCCGACGCGCCGCTCCAGCCAAGAAAAAAACCGACCATCTGCCACAGGGCGTCCAGTCCAAGACAAGCCGGCATCACCGGGTCGCCCTTGAAATGACAGGGGAAAAACCAGAGATCGGGGCGTACTTTCAGGACCGCCCGCATCAGGCCCTTGCCGTACTCGCCACCGGCTTCCGCGATCTCGGAAATGCGGTCGAA
>JAXDNZ010000171.1:0-4638 GCA_034669185.1 Hyphomicrobiales bacterium | reverse complement strand
CCCGATCGCACGCGCAAGACTGCGCCTCCATTGGCACTGAGGCATTCGCTTACCATTAACCCTAAGGAAATATTTACCACATAGGTTCGGCGCCGGCACGGGCACGACGATGTTTCGAATTTTGACTTGCCTCGCAACGGAGCACGATTGGCGCCTGGTCATTGTCGCCGGGCTCGTCTGCTTTCTGGCGAGCCTGACAGCGATCAGTCTGTTCAATCGTGCCCGCGCAACCACCGGGCGCACGCGCGCGACCTGGATCATTTCCGCCGGCACGGCGGCTGGATGCGGCATCTGGGCGACGCATTTCGTCGCGATGCTCGCTTATGATCCGGGCATCTCGATTGCGTACAACATCGGGCTGACCGCGCTGTCGCTCGCCGCTGCAGCGGTGATCACGGCAAGCGGCCTCGGCGTAGCCGCCAGCGGCTCGAATCTCTGGCGCGCGTCGATCGGCGGCGGAATCGTCGGCGCCGGCGTGGCCTGCATGCATTACATCGGCATGTGGGCTGTCGAACTGCCTGGCTATGTCACCTGGTCTTTCGGACACGTCCTGACGTCCATCGTGCTCGGCATGCTGCTCGGAATATTGGCACTGGTGACCGCGTTTCGTCGAAACAATATGCGCGGCACGTTTGCAGCCGCAGTCCTGTTGACGCTCGCGATCGTATCGCACCACTTCACGGCAATGGGCGCCGTTGAAATCGTTCCCGATCCGACGCGTGTCGTCACCGCGTTTTCTCTCTCGCCGACATCGCTGGCGATGGCCGTGGCCAGCGCGGCGATTGGAATTCTCGGGATGAGCCTCGTCAGCGCATTCGCTGACCGCCGCCTTGACGAGAACAGCCGGCTGTTGGCCACGGCGTTGAACAACATGACGCAAGGCGTGGTGATGTTCGATTCGGCGGGGCGCCTTGTCGTTTGCAATGAGCGCTACGTCGAGATGTACCAGCTCCCGACGGAGATCGTGCGGCCCGGCTGTACCCTTGAAGAGATTATCCGTCTCAGGAAGACGAACGGAAACTTCAATGGCGATCCGAGGGAATACAGTAGCGGCCTTTTGACGGCGATGGTGCAGGGAAAGACGGTGACCTCCGTCGTCGAAAGTCCGGATGGGCGGGCGATCTCCGTCGTCAATCGTCCGATTGCCATGGGCAACTATTGGGTCGGTACCCATGACGACATTACCCAGCGGCGGCGCGCGGAGTTGCAAAGCGCCTCGCTGGCGGAGCAACAGGAGCGCCGCGCGTCCGTGGACGCTGCGATCTTGTCGTTCCGGAAAGGCGTCGAGAGCGCGCTGGGAACGGTGGGCGCAAGCGTGGGCGCCATGCGCGAGACTGCCACGGCGCTTTCCGAACGCTCGAGTGAAACCTCAAAACGCGCCGCGGGAGCCGTCCAGTCTTCCAATGAGGCTTCAACCAACGTCGGGGCGGCATCCGAGGTGGCTGCGGAATTGTCCAGCTCGATCGCCGAGATCGATCGCCAACTTGGCCAGGCCGCCAGTCTGGTCCAAGTCGCGATGGCGGAGGCGGATTCGACGAACAATGAAATCGTCACCCTGGCGGACGCCGCGCAGGAGATCGGGGCGGTCGTCAAGCTCATCCGGCACATCGCCGGGCAGACAAATCTGCTCGCCCTCAACGCGACGATCGAAGCCGCCCGGGCGGGCGAGGCCGGCAGAGGCTTTGCGGTCGTCGCCTCGGAAGTAAAATCGCTCGCCGTTCAGACTGCCAAGCAACCGAGCAGATCGCAGCACAAATCGCGGCCGTCCAGACGTCGACCACCGGCGTGGTGGAGGCCATCCGTCGAAACTCCGACCGCATGCAAGAAATCAACCGCCATACATCGGCGATCGCGGCGTCGGTGCAACAGCAGAATTCGGCCACCGGCCAGATCTCCCGGAATGTCGAGATCGCGGCCATTGGTACGAACGCGATCCTGTTGGTCCTTGAGGAAGTCACTGGCGACATCAGCGAAGCCGGCAGCTCCGCGGAGACGATGCGGACGGCCTCGCAATCGGTCGAGACCGCGGCCTCGAATCTGCGAGAAGAGGTCGAAAGCTTTCTCCGGAAGGTCTGCGCGTAGCCGCAGGGGTCTGCCCTCGTCGTTCTTCCGCGCCATTGCTGCGCCAGGTTCGTCATTGCCAGCGCGCGCGGTACTCCTTAGCTTTATGCGCAACGAACGACACAGGGGGACACGCCATGCTGCGGATCATGCGCATCTTGTTGGTCGCAATGGTCGCGCTCGCCGCGCCGACGCCGGCCGCCGCGCAGGAGACGATCAAAATCGGATTGATCACGCCGCTGACCGGCCCGTTCACGACGGTCGGGCAGGAGATGCAGGCCGCCGCCAGGCTCTACATGCAGCACAACGGCTCGACCGTGGCCGGCAAGACGATCGAGCTGATCGTGCGCGACGACGGCGGCGTGCCGGACAACGCCAAGCGCATCGCGCAGGAACTGATCGTCAACGACAAGGTCAGCGTGCTCGCCGGCATGGGGCTCACTCCGATCGCCTTCGCAATCGCACCGCTCGCCACCCAGGCGAAGATTCCGCTCATCGTCATGGGCGCGGCGACCTCCACGATCCCGGCGGCGTCGCCGTTCATCGTGCGCACCTCGTTCGCCGCCGCGCAGCCGACCGTGATCGGCGCGCAGTATTTCGCCAAAAGCGGCGTGAAGAACGTGGTCACGCTGGTGACCGATTTCGCGCCCGGCATCGAGATCGAGACCTGGTTCAAGAAGGCGTTCGAGGCGGCCGGCGGCCAGGTGCTGGCGAGCCTGCGCGTGCCGCTCGCCAATCCGGACTTCGCGCCGTTCCTGCAGCGCGTCGCCGACGCCAAGCCCGAGGCGCTGATGATCTTCGTGCCGTCGGGCCAGGGCGCAACGCTGATGCGCCAGTTCGTCGAGCGCGGCCTCGACAAGTCCGGCATCAAGCTGCTCGGCGACGCCAGCGTGCTCGACGACCAGCAGCTCGACCGGGTCGGCGACGTCGCGCTCGGCATCGTCTCGGCCAACCATTATTCCGACGCGCATCCGTCAGCGCTCAACAAGAAGTTCACCGCCGACTTCGAGAAAAACGCAGGGATGCGCGCGAACTTCATGGGAGTCGGCGCCTATGACGGCATGGCGCTGATCTATCAGGCGCTGGCCAAAACGAACGGCGATGCCGACGGCACGAAGCTGATCGAGGCGATGAAAGGCGCGTCGTGGGAGAGCCCGCGCGGCCCGATGATGATCGAGCCCGCGACGCGCGAGGTCGTGCACAACATCTATCTGCGCAAGGTCGAGAAGGTCGGCACGCGCTATCAGAACACCGAGTTCGAGACGTATCCGATGGTGAAGAACCCGGCGAATTGATGCTACGGTGATCCCGCCGCAAGGACCCGCAACAATGCTCGACCGCCCTGCCCGCACGATGCTCTCCGCGCTCGATCTCGCCCGCAAGGTCGAGGCCGGAACGATCAAGCCGATCGACATCGTCGAGCAATGCGCCGACGCGATCGCGGCGCGCGAGGACGCGGTCGGCGCGTTCACGTATCTCGACCTCGAAGGCGCGCGGAAGACGGCGCGCGAGGACGCGGCGCGCCTCGCGGCTAGTGTGTTGCGCGGCCTCCCCGTCGGCCTGAAGGACAGTTACGACACCGCCGACATGCCGACGGAATACGGCTCCGCCGCCTACAAGGGCCACCGGCCGGCGAGCGACGCGTCCGCCGTCACGATGCTGCGCCGCGCGGGCGGCATCATGCTCGGCAAGACGGTCACCACCGAATTCGCACACCAACAAACCGGCAAGACGCGCAATCCGCACAATCTCGAGCACACGCCGGGCGGCTCGTCCTCAGGGTCGGCGGCCGCTGTGGCGGCAGGCTTTGTGCCGGTCGCGACCGGATCGCAGACCGCGGGCTCGGTGATCCGGCCGGGGGCGTATTGCGGCGTCGCGGCGTTCAAGCCGTCGTACAAGCTCCTGCCGACGATCGGGGTGAAATGCTACGCCTGGTCGCTCGACACGGTCGGGCTCTACGGCGCGGGCGTCGCCGACGTCGCGTTCGCGACCGCCGCGATGTCGGGCCGCGACCTGCGCGTCGACCGCGCCGCCCCCTCAGCGCCGCGCGTCGCGCTGATGCGCACGCACATCTGGGCGGATGCCAGCGCCGATATGCAAAACGCCGTGGAGCAGACCGCGCGCGCGCTCGAATCCGCGGGGGCGAGCGTCAAGGACGTAACGGCGCCGCCCGTCCTGGAGGATGCCTGGCGCGCGCACAAGGTCATCGTTCTGCACGAAGCCGCGCGCTCCTATGCGTTCGAATACGACAACAAGCGCGACCTCCTTGGACCGAAGACCGTCAGCATGCTCGACGAGGCGGCAACCGTCGGCGTCGATGCCTATGACGATGCGCGCCGCGTCGCCAAGCGCGCGCGCCTGGCCCTCGCCGACCTGATGGGCGGCTATGACGTGATCCTCACGCCGTCGGCGCCAGGCGCCGCGCCGCACGGCATCAGCGCGACCGGACAGGCGATCTTCAACTTGCTCTGGACGCTGATGGGAACGCCCTGTGTGAACGTGCCGGGACTTGTCGACGCCGCCGGGATGCCGCTCGGCGTTCAGATCGTCGGCCGATTTGGCCGCGACCGCGCCGCG
>JAXDNZ010000170.1:0-2987 GCA_034669185.1 Hyphomicrobiales bacterium | reverse complement strand
GTGTAGCCGGTGCGGTCCTTCACGGTCTTGTCGGCAAACGTGACGCTCTTCTTCGGGTCCCAGATCGCGATGTCGGCGTCCGAGCCGATCGCAAGCGTGCCCTTTTTCGGATAGAGGCCGTAGATCTTCGCGGGGTTGGTCGATGTCCACGCGACGAACTTCGACACGTCGAAGCGGCCGCGTGACACCATCTCGTCGAACACCACGGGCAGGCGCGCTTCGAGGCCGGGCATGCCGTTCGGGATCTGCTTGAAGGTGGACGTCTTGCCGGCAACCAGCTTGCCGGTCTTGTCGAACGCATAGGGCGCGTGGTCGGACGAGATCACCTGCAGGTCCCCAAGCTCCAGCGCCTGCCACAGCGCGTCCTGGTCGGAGGCTTCGCGCGCGGGCGGTGAGAACATCCATTTCCCGCCTTCGAGGCCGGGCTTGTCGAGATCGTGCTTGGTCATGAACAAATATTGCGGACAGGTCTCGGCGAAGACCTTAAGGCCCCGTCCGCGCGCTTCCCGGATCACCTGCACGCCTTCCTTGGTCGAGACGTGGAAGATCATGATCGGCTGGTCGACCAGCGCGGCGCAGGCGATGAGCCGCGTGAACGCTTCCGGCTCGCACACGCGCGGATGCGAGATCGCGTGGAATTTCGGCGCCACATAGCCGTTCTTGACCAGCCGCTTGCCCATCCACGAGATCATGCCGTGGTTCTCGGCATGCACGCAGACCATCGCACGATTGTCGCGCGCGGATTGCAGCACGTTGAGCAACTGCTCGTCGTCCACCTTCAGCCGGTCGTAGGTCATGAAGACCTTGAGCGAGGCGTGGCCGGCTTTCACCAGCGGCGGCACTTCCTCGGCAAGCACCTCCTCGCGCGGGTCGGCGAGGATCATGTGGAACGCGTAGTCCGTGACCGCGCCGCGCTCCGCGTACTGGTGATACTCCTCGACCACGGTCTTGAGGCTCATGCCGACATGCTGGGCGGCGAACGAGATCACGGTCGTGGTGCCGCCATGGGCTGCGGCCGTGGTCGCGCTCTGGAACGTGTCGGCGTTCATCAGGCCGGAAGCCGAGAGCTGCTCGATGTGGCTATGGCTGTCGACGCCGCCGGGGAGCACCAGCTTCCCGCGCGCGTCGATCTCGTTTTTGCCCTTGTCGAGTCCTTCGCCGATCGCCGCGATGGTCGAGCCGCGAATGCCGACATCGGCCTTAAAGCTGTCGGTCGCGGTCGCCACCGTGCCGCCGCGGATCACGAGATCGAAGGGTTGCATTGTCTCTCCTCGTCAGTCGGGGCGCCCGCGCCGGCGGCGAGCCCGGAATCCGTAGCCACAGAATGTGCCGTATTGTACGGTCTCGCCAGCACCGCAACAGTGGCGGTTATGGATCCGGGCTCCTCGCCATAGCGCGTCGCAGACGCGCGTAAAACGCGCTTTAGCTCGGCCCCGGAATGACTGTGGAGAACTTGATGCCCGCCCGCCCGCGCATCCGTGTCGTCAACCCGAACTCGAACGAGGCTGTCACGCGGGGGATTGACGAAGCCGTCGCGCCATTGCGCTTCGCCGATGGGCCCGAGATCGTCTGCTCGACCTTGGCCGAAGGGCCGTTCGGGGTCGAGACGCAGGAGCACGTGGAGAGCGTGGCGCTACCGCTGCGGCGGTTGGTGGAATCCGACAACGCCAGCGATGCCTTCGTGATCGCCTGCTACAGCGATCCGGGCCTGCATGTCTGCCGCGAGGGCACGACGCGGCCGGTGTTCGGCATCGCGGAATGCGGCGTGCTCACTACCCTGGCGCGCGCGGAGCGCTTCGGTGTGATCGCGATCCTGTCGCGCTCAATCCCGCGTCACATGCGCTATCTGCGGGCGATGGGACTGATGGACCGCCTCGCCGGCGAGCGGCCGCTTGAACTGTCGGTCGCCGAGTCGGCGAGCGACAAGACCCTGCCGCGCATGATCGAAGTCGGCCGCGCCTTGAAGGATCAGGACGGCGCGAACGCGATCGTGATGGGCTGCGCCGGCATGGCGCGGCATCGCGCGCCGCTGGAGGATGCGCTCGGCATTCCGGTGATCGATCCGACGCAGGCGGCGGTGACGATGGCGATCGGGGTGGTGCAGCTTCGTAGCTAACGCCGCTCGTCCCCGCGAAAGCGGGGACCCAGCGCTTTGGCCAAGAACTGGATGCCCGCTTTCGCGGGCATGAGCGGAAGAGACTACTTCTTCTGCTCCTTCTCCCACTCCTCATAGCTCTGCCGCACGTGGGTGAACGGCTCGCTGAGCGAGGCGTAGAAATTGCCGTAGAGGCGCGCGAGCGGGCGGTATTGCTTCATGTTGATGCGCATCTTGTCCGGATCCCACAACCCGCCGCGCACATGGACGTGCACGATCTCGCCGATCGCGAGGCGGCGCTGCGCGCTCACCTCCAGCGTCGTGAAGTGGCGGCATTCGAGCGCGGCCGGCGCCTCGGCGATGCGCGGCACCTTCACTTTCTCGCTCGGAAGCAAATTGAGCTTTGCGGCATCGATCTCGCTGACGTCAGGCGGAAAATCGACCGCGCATTGATTCATCTGTGCCCCAAGCGCTTCGTCGACGAGGTTGATCACGAACACGCCCTGGTCGCGGATGTGCGCGGACGTGTCCTTCAGCGAGCCGCCGGGCTTGCTTTGCAGCCCGAGCACCGCCAGCGGCGGAGACTCGCTGAAGATGTTGAAGAACGAGAACGGCGCGGCGTTCACGACGCCGGTCGGGCCTAATGTGGTCACCAATGCAATAGGTCGCGGGATCACAAGGCTGATAAGCAGCTTGTAGCGGTCGTGCTGCTTCATCGTGGCAAGGTCGTAGGAGAGGTCGGTCATGGTCTATCCAGGTGGTCATTCCGGCCGAGCGAAGCGAGAGCCGGAATCCATAACCCCGATTCTCACGATATCGCACGTCCTGTGGTTATAGATCCCGGGCTCGCGGCTTCGCCGCGCCCCGGGATGACGGGCGGGTTACTCCGGCA
>JAXDNZ010000169.1:0-4075 GCA_034669185.1 Hyphomicrobiales bacterium | reverse complement strand
CGCTTCGCCTATGAGAGCCATGTGCGCGCCCTCGTCGAGGAGCGGCGCTGGCCCGACTCCACGAGCCGCGTGAGCGAGCTTCGCGTCGTCATCGAATATCAGTCGGCGGCCGGCGCCGCGCGCGAGCGCACTTTGACACTCGACATCGTCGACTATCCGGGCGAGTGGCTCCTCGACTTGCCGCTCCTTTCCATGAGCTATGCGCAATGGTCGGCCGAGGCGCTGGCGCTCTCGCGCTCGGGGCCTCGCGCCGCGCTCGCCTGGGCGTGGCATTCGCACCTTGCGACGCTCGTTCCGGAAGGGCGCGAGGACGAACAGGCGGCACTGACCGCCGCGCGGCTGTTCACCGAATATCTGCGAACCTGCCGCAACGAGCGCTACGCGATGCGGCTCCTGCCGCCAGGGCGCTTCCTGATGCCGGGCGATCTCGCCGGGTCGCCCGCCCTCACCTTCGCGCCGCTGGAGGTGTCGGGCGACCGTACGGCGCCCGAAGGCTCGCTCGGGGCGATGATGGAGCGGCGCTACGAGGCCTACAAATCGGTGATCGTGCGCCCGTTCTTCCGCGATCACTTCGCGCGGCTCGACCGGCAGGTCGTCCTGGTCGACGCGCTCGCGGCGTTCAATGCCGGGCCGGACGCTGTGAGGGACCTCGAACACGCGCTCGCCCAGATCCTCGCCTGCTTCCGGACCGGCCGGTGGAGCATTGCGAGCATGCTGTTCCGTCCGCGCATCGACCGCATCCTGTTCGCCGCCACCAAGGCCGACCATCTGCACCACGGAAGCCACGACCGGCTCGAGCGCATCCTGCAGCGCCTCACCGCGCGCGCGATCGAACGCGCGAAATTTGCCGGCGCGCAGGTCGACGCCATTGCGCTCGCCGCGGTGCGCGCGACGCGCGAGGCAAGCCTCGCGCGCGGGGGGCAGGAGTTGCCCGCAATCATCGGCACGCCGCTCGCCGGCGAGGTCGCGGGTGAGCGCTTCGACGGCGAAGCGGAGGTCGCGTCCTTCCCGGGCGATCTGCCGGACGATCCCGCCGCCCTGTTCGACGCCTTCAAGGGCCTGACCGCAGCCCCCGCCGACGAGACCGACTTCCGCTTCCTGCGCTTCCGCCCGCCGCCGGCCGAGTCCGGCCCGGGGGGCGGCGCGATCCTGCCCCACATCCGCCTCGACCGTGCGCTGCAATTCCTCATCGGGGACCGCCTCGCATGAACGAGCAAACGCGCAGGCCCGCCGCATTTCGGCTCGACGATCCGCGCGTCGTCGTCGCTTCGCCCGACGAAGTCGCGCCGCGCGGCGCTGTGCGCGTGACGCCGGAGCCGCAGAATTTCGATCTGCCGGTGCCGGTCGATCCGCCTGCGTTACCGCCACGAAAGCGCTTTGCGTGGGGCGCCGTGTTCTGGTCCGCGCTCGCCGGCTTGGTCGTGCTCGGCGCCGGGCTTGCCGTCACCCGCCTGATCGAGGACCTGTATGCGCGCGCGACCTGGCTCGGCACGCTCGGCGCGGCGCTCGCCGGGATCGCAGCTATCACATTGATTATCATCGCGATTAAGGAGGTTTCGAGCCTGCTCAGGCTGCGCGCGATCGAGGTCTTGCGCTTCCGCGCCGAGGCCGCGATCGCTTCCGACGATCGCGACCAAGCGCGCGACGTCGTGCGGCAGATTGCCGGCATCGCCGCGCAGACGCCCGCGCTTGCGCGCGATAGGCGCCAACTTGAGACCCATCTCACCGAGATCATCGACGGCGCCGACCTCGTGCGCCTGGCCGAGCGCAAGCTGATGGCCCCGCTCGATGCCGAAGCCTGCCGCGTGGTCGCGCGCACGGCGAAGCGCGTTTCGCTGGTCACCGCGGTCAGTCCGCGCGCCGCGGTCGACATGATCTTCGTGTTCGTCGCGGCACTTGGGATGATCCGCCAGTTGGCCATGCTCTACGGCGGCCGTCCCGGCCTGCTCGGGCTGATCCGGCTTGTGCGGCACATCATCGCTCATCTCGCCTTCACGGGCGGGCTCGCCGCCGGGGATAGCCTGATCCAGCAGATGCTCGGCCACGGGGTCGCCGCCAAGTTATCCGCGCGCCTCGGCGAGGGCGTGCTCAACGGGCTGCTGACCGCGCGCCTTGGCCTCGCCGCCATCGAAGTCGCGCGGCCGCTCCCCTTCGCGGCGCTGCCCAAGCCGGCGCTCTCGGACATCGCCGGGGACCTGCTGCGGCGCGGCGAGCCGGGGGAAAAGCCCGCCGGCTGATTGTACGCGCGCGCGGCGTTGGGTTGTGGCAGAATGGGGCGTGCGCGCGCTTGCGGGAGGAGGCCGCCCATGTATCAAAGGATTCTCATTCCGGTCGATCTTGCGGATCCGGAGTTCGTCAAACCCGCGCTCGAGACCGCCGTGGCGCTCGCGCGCGGCAGCAACGGGGCGGTGCGGCTCGTCAACGTCATTCCGATGACGCCGGTGATGCTCGCCGAATACGTGCCGCCGGATTTCGACGTGCAGCAGAAGAGCTCGGCCGAGGAAGCGCTGGCCATCGTCGCTGCGGAATGCGGGCTCGATCCGTCCAAGGTCTCGACCGTCGTGCGCCAGGGCGGCATCTATCACGAGGTGCTGGAAGAGGCGAAGACGTTCGGCTGCGATCTCATCGTGATGAGCTCGCACCGGCCGGCCATGAAGACCTATTTCCTCGGCTCGAACGCCGGCCACATGGTGCGCTACGCCAAGTGCTCGGTGCTGGTCGTGCGGAAATAGCCTCACCGCTATCCCGGCAGGACCTGGCTCGGCACGGCCTCGGCACGATACCGGCCGGGGCGGTTGCGGCGGAAGAAGCCGCCGGCCTGCCATAGAAACAGCGCCATGAACGCCGCGACGAACGCGGCGGCGCTCCAGGTCTGCAATTGCAGCGCGCGCACGATCAACGCCGCAAGCCCAAGCGACACCCCGATGAAAATGAGAAGGCCAAGCCAGTAGAGCAGAGGCGGCGAGCCGGTCTGCAACAAAGGCGTGCCACCGGCCGCCCCGATGCGCCGGTTGAGCTCGGTCAGAAACGCCGTGTAGGCGGCGTCGAGCCGCTCCTGGTCCATCATGCTGCGCCACGAGGTCGAGGCGATCTGCAGCTTCGGCCCGTTCGCCGGCCAGATCTCGGCGAGGAAACGGTAGCTCTGCATGGTCGCGGGCCGAAACGACAGCCGGACGCGGTGGATCCGGTCATAAGGCGTGCGGCCCTCGTGCCGCCCCTTGCGCCATTCGAGCGCATCCGCGGCAAGCCGAAATTCGAACGGCGCACCGAGCAGCGACGCCTTATAGGCGTACACCGGATCTTCCGCCGCCAATCCGGTCTCGCCGCGTGGGTTTGTCGGCATATTTGTCACGGTCGGTGTTGTAGCATTGCGGCGGCCTTGATTCACCGTCGAGCGCTATGCATGTTCCAAAGCAGGAAACTGCCATTGGTCCTTATCTCCGCGAGACATTCCATGACCCCTGCCCGGTTTTTCACCAACGGCATCGCCGCCACCGCTGTTGTCGCAGGGATGGCGTTCACCAGCGCACCAACCGCGTCGGCCGCCAGTTTTGACGGCACCTGGAGCGTGTTGATCGTTACCCAGAGAGGCCCGTGCGACTCTGCCTATCGTTACGGCCTGTCGATTCAAAACGGCGTCGTGTTCTACCAAGGCAGCGCGCCGGTCAACGTATCGGGCCGCGTCAGCGGCAATGGCAACGTCTCGGTACGGGTGTGGGCCGGCTCGCAAAGCGCGAGCGGCTCGGGCCGTCTCGCACGCGGTTCCGGACGCGGAGTATGGCGCGGCGTGAGCTCGTCCGGCTCGTGCTCGGGTTATTGGACCGCTCAACAGCGCTGAGCATTTATTGCGCAAAAGCCCGCGCGCTTTTCCAAGCACGCGGGCCTTGCGTCGATCAGTTTGATGATGCCGCTCAGGCCGCCTTGCGGTTCACCGAACCCTCGGCGATGTCGTTGAGCTTCTTGTCGGCGGCTTTTTCCTCGTCGAGATTCTTCTGCAGCACGGCGGCGCAGTCGTTGCGTCCGAGTTGCTTGGCCCAGGCGATCAGCGTGCCGTAACGGGTCATTTCGTAGTGCT
>JAXDNZ010000168.1:0-3720 GCA_034669185.1 Hyphomicrobiales bacterium | reverse complement strand
CGGAGCTCGACGGTGAGCCGTTGGGCTTCGCGGCGCCCGGACTCACTGGCGCCGACGCGCCGGCGACCCGGCAATTCCTGGCACGGCGCAATGCCCCTCTGCGGGTGGGATCGATGCGGTGACGATCGTCGACACGCGGCCGGATCACGTGCGCAACGCGCGGTTCGCGCTCGCCGGACTGACCGCCGCCGGCATCGCGATGCTCGCCTTCGTTGCGGTGGGGCCGTGGGTCATCCGAACGGCCGGCTATGCCACCTTCATCCCGGCGCTCGCCGCGTCCGGCCTGCTTACGCTGATCGCCGCGCGGCTTGCCGGCGATGTGCCCGCACGGTCCGGCCTCATGATCATTCTCGGCCTCGCGCTCGCGATGCGGTTTTTACTGGTCGGGCAGGAGCCGTTTCTCTCCACCGACATCTATCGCTACATCTGGGACGGCCGCGTGCAGGGCGCCGGCACCAATCCTTACATCCATGTTCCGGCCGATCCGGCGCTCGCGGCGCTGCGCGACACCGCGATCTTCCCGAACATCAATCGCGCCGACTATGCGGTCACCGGCTATCCGCCGGTCGCCCAGATGTTCTACTTCGCGGTGACGCGGATCGCCGAGAGCCTCACGGTCATGCGGCTCGCAATGGTCGGCTGCGAGGTCGTGATCGTCGCGGTGATCATCGACCTGACGCGTACCCTGGCACGCCCGGTGACCGCGGTCGTTGCCTACGCGTGGCACCCGCTCGCGATCTGGGAGGTCGCGAGCAGCGGCCATGTCGATGCGCTGATGGCCGCGTTGCTGATGATCGGGGTCTGGCTGCTCCTGCGCGCACGCCCGGTCGCCGGCGCGATCGCGGTCGCACTCGCCACGCTGGTGAAGCCCTATGTGGTCGTCGCGCTTCCGGCGTTCTGGCGGCCTTGGGATTGGCGCGCGCCGTTCGCCGCGATCGCGGTCGTTGTCGCGTGTTATTTGCCATACATGAGCGCCGGACGCGGCGTGCTCGGATTCGCCGGCGGCTACGTGGCGGAAGAAGGACTGCTTAGCGGCCCCGGCCTGTGGCTCGTCGCGCTCGCGCAATTGCTCGTCGGCGAGCGAACCTGGCTGGTACCGCTCTATCTCGCCCTCGCGCTCGGGGTGATGGGATGGCTTGCGCTGCGCGTCTCGTTCCGCACCGAACGGACGCCGCAGACGGCCATCAGCGATATCATGCTGCTGCTCACCGCCGGGATCTTCTTCTTCTCACCGAACTACGCGTGGTACGTGCTCGCACTGGTGCCGTTCCTCGCGCTCGGGGCCGGCGCGCCGGTCTGGGCGCTGACGCTTGCGGCGTTTTTCCTCTATCGGCCGGCGTTCCTTCCGCACAACGAGCTCATCTGGAAGACGATCGCGACGCTGCCGTTCCTCATCGCGCTCGCCGTTACGGTCGCGACGCGCCGTCGTGCTGTGCAAACCGCCGGGGTGAACGTCTAGATGCGAGTCCCCGGCGCACAGGCCATCGTTTCCGTGGTCGTTCCCTGCCTCAACGAGGAAGAGCCGATCGCCGGTGTCATCGCTGAGCTCCTCGCCGAGCAGGTCGACGAGGTGATCGTGGTCGACAACGGCTCGACTGACGCCACCGCGGCCAATGCGCGCGCCGCCGGCGCCCGCGTGGTCGCCGAGCCGCGCCGCGGCTATGGCCGCGCCTGCGCGGCCGGCGTTGCGGCGATCCGGCGCGACGCGGACATCGTCTGCTTCATCGACGGCGACGGCAGCGACGTCGCGCGCTTTCTCCCCCACGTGATCGGGCCGGTCGCGCGCCGTGACGCCGATTTCGTCATGGGGTCGCGTCTACGGGGCAAGCGCGAACCCGGCAGCATGACGCCGCAACAGCTTGTCGCCGGACGCCTCGCGGGTGCGCTGATGCGCCTCGTCTATGGTGTCGGCTTCACCGACATGTCGCCGTTCCGCGCGCTGCGCGTCGCGGACTTGCGCGGGCTCGGCATGGGCGAGACGACCTACGGCTGGAATCTCGAAATGCAGATGCGCGTCGCCGCGGCCGGCTTGCGCATCCGGGAAGTCCCGGTCGATCATCGCTGCCGCCGCGGCGGCGTGTCGAAAGTCTCGGGAAACCTCAGCGCCGGCTTGCGCGCCGCCTGGAAGATCGCCACGACATTCCTGCGCCTCGCCACGATGCTGCGCCGGACGCGCCCAGACACGGCAACGCCATGACATTCGAGATCGGCTGACCGGGAGATCACGCCATGACGAACGACAAGATCATTCTTCATCCCCTGATCGTACGTCTCGCGCACTGGACCTGGGCGCTCGGCGTCATCCTGCTCATCATGAGCGGGCTGCGCATCTTCAACCAGGAGCCGGTGTTCACCTCCTACGAGTTCTATTTCCCGCTCTGGATGACGCTCGGCGGCTCTTACGCGGACACCAACCGGGTGCACAACGACTTCGGCCTGGCGGCGGCGCTGCTCTGGCACTTCGCCGCGATGTGGCTGCTGTTCGGCAGCTTCGTCGTGTTTGTCGTCTACGGCTTCGTCTCGGGCCACTTCCGCCGCAAGTATCTGCCGATTTCGCCGCGCGAGATCTTCGGCAACATCGGCGACTTCCTGCGCGGGCGGCTCGGCCACGACATCGGCGTCCGCAACGGCGTGCAGAAGCTTCTCTACGCCTTCGCGCTGCTCGACATGCTGGTGATGGTCGCCTCCGGCCTTGTGCTGTGGAAGCCGGTCCAGTTCCACGAGCTCGGCCTCCTGATGGGCCAGTACGAAGGCGCGCGCTACGTCCACTTCTTCGGCATGGCCGGCATGGTCGGCTTCATCGTCGTGCACGTCGCGCTCACGCTGCTGGTCCCGAAAGTCTTGCCGCCGATGATCACCGGGCGCGCGCCGCGCGAAGCGGTCGAACACACCGGAGCCGCGTCATGACAACAGAACGCATCGAACGGCGCCTGCGCGACGCGGGCTTGAGCAAATCCGACGTCGCGAACCTGCAGCGCCGGCTCTTTCTCAAGCGCGGCCTCTCGCTCGGCGCGCTCACGCTCCTCTCCGGCTGCGACGTCACCAACACCGCGCCGGTCGACGGCTTCCTGCGCATGATCTCGTCGTTCAATGACGGCGTGCAGGCCGCGCTGTTCCGCAGCGAGAAGCTCGCGCCGACGTTTTCGGAGAGCCTGGTGCCGGAAACGTTCCGCTACAACGCCCAATATGGGCCGGAGAAGATCCACAGCATCAATCCGGACGCCTGGCGGCTTGAGGTCTCCGGTCTCGTTGCCGACAAGACCCCGTGGAGCCTGGAGCGCTTGAAGACGCTGCCGCAACGCGCCGACGTCACGCGCCACTGCTGCGTCGAAGGCTGGAGCATGATCGGCAAATGGGGCGGCGTGCCGTTGCGCACGTTCCTGGAAAAGGTTGGCGCCGACATGAGCGCGAAATACGTCGCGTTCCGCTGCGATGATCCGATCAGCTACACCACCTCGATCGACATGGCCTCCGCGCGCCACCCGCAGACAATCATGGCGCTCACCTATGCCGACAAGCCGCTCGAGCCAATCTTCGGCGCGCCAATGCGCGTGAAGATTCCGACGAAGCTCGGCTTCAAGCAGCCGAAGTTCGTGGCTTCGATTGACGTGACGAACCAGTATCCGGGCGGATACTGGGAGAGGTATGGGTATAACTGGTTCGCCGGGTTGTGAGATAGGTGGAACCGGACGACCCCTCATGAGTTCATGAGCGGCGTCC
>JAXDNZ010000167.1:0-4604 GCA_034669185.1 Hyphomicrobiales bacterium | reverse complement strand
GTGGGGGACCAGAAAATTCGCGTGTGCGTAATTCGGCCCCCGGTCAGCTTGGAATCGGCGCTCGATGTAAATCTTTTGTCATTCGGGAAAAGAGTCAGCGAAATGATTGAGCTTGGGGAGAAAGCAGCCCGAGATCGCCTCGACCGATTTGACTCGGATAACGAAAACACGTGGTACTGACCGCAGCGTCAGAGCCAGACGGCACCGCGTAGTGCGGAATGAGCGTCGACCGCGGAGTCGGATGCGGCGCCGATCAAGCTTCAAAAAAACCTCGCGATCAGATCCTGCTGATCGCAGATCGCGCCTTTCAGCGGGCACCGCACATCGTGTTGAGCGCGTGCAGGCGCGAGCGTTCGCCTTCGAGGCCGCTCATCGCCAGCAGGCTGTAGCGCGTGCGGGCGAAACGCCGGTCGTTGGCGAAGGCCTGTCCGGCGCCCAACGGCACGATGTCGCTGTTTCCGTCGCGCGCAGCGTAGCGGAATGCACCGCTGCAGTATTTGGATGGCGACGAGGTCGGCACCATCAGCGCGCCCGCCAGATTGATGCTGGCAAAGCTCGGCGACGCGAAGGCCAGCAGCAGGGCTGCCGGGACGGTGGCGAGAACTTTCGACCAACGCGGGGACATGTCGCCTCCTGCCGGGTGCGATGTGTCTCCCTTGTCCGCTCTCGCGACGCCCCTGGCAGATCGTCCGGCGGCGATTAACCGCTCGTCGTGGCGGCCGGTTCCATTCCGGACAAGCGACCTGCCGAACCCGGATGGTCTCCCCAAAACGGTTAACAAATGATTTGTTTGACCAAGGGGCGAGGTGGCCGCCGACCTTTCGCCGCTACCCGAAATCCGCGCCAAAGCTGTTGTTTTTGACGATTTCCTCTGCCATAACCCCGCCCTTCCGCCGCCCGGCTGATCAAGGGCTGCCGTGGCGGTGGTCTGTGCCTCAGCACAAGCTCGTTTTCGAGCATATGCCGGTTCACCGGGCCTTTGGCTCGCGTGTCCGGCCAACAGGAGAGCCAAATGCCCAAGCTGAAGACCAAATCCGGCGCCAAAAAGCGCTTCAAGGTGACGGGCACCGGCAAGGTGCTCTATGCCCAGCGCGGCAAGCGCCACGGCATGATCAAGCGGACCAAGAAGCAGATCCGCCAGCTGCGCGGCACCAACGTGCTGTTCAAGACCGACGGCGAGAAGATCACGAAGTACTTCCTGCCGAACGCCTGAACCTGCGGCCAAGCCGCCAGCACCGCACGCACACTGGAGATCAGCCATGGCTCGCGTCAAACGGGGCGTCACGTCCCACGCAAAGCACAAGAAAGTCCTCAAGGCCGCCAAGGGCTATTACGGCCGGCGCAAGAATACGATCCGCGTCGCCAAGCAGGCGGTGGAGAAGGCCAACCAATACGCCTTCCGCGACCGCAAGCGGCGCAAGCGCACCTTCCGGGCGCTCTGGATCCAGCGCCTGAACGCCGCGGTGCGGCCCTTCGGCCTCAACTACAGCCGATTTATCGACGGCCTCGCGAAGGCCGGAATCATGGTCGACCGCAAGGTGCTGTCCGATCTCGCGATCCGCGAGCCGGCGGCGTTCCAGGCGATCGTCGAGAAGGCCAAGGCGGCACTGCCCGCGGCGGCCTGAACTCTCCTTCCTGCCTTCCCGAGGCCGACGCGACCGGAGGGCGACTTCCGGCGTCCCGGCTTGACGTGGTTCTCGCCGGGCGGTCTTAAACGGACCTTCTTGCGATGGGGCTACCCATGATCGACACCGCCTATCTGCAGCGCATGGCGCGCTACAATCGCTGGCAGAACCAGAACCTGTACGGCGCGGCGGATACGCTCTCCGAAGACGAGCGCCGCCGCGAGCGCGGCGCGTTCTTCGGATCGATCCACAAGACCCTGAGCCATCTCTTGTGGGCCGACCGCATCTGGATGAGCCGGTTCTCATCGGATGTCCCAAAGCCGCAGGGCGGCATTCCGGAGTCGGTGTCGCTGTATCCCGACTGGGACGGCCTGAAGCGCGAGCGCGCGGCGTTCGACGAGACGATGATCGGCTGGGCCGACAAGCTCGACGCGGCGTTCCTCGCAGGCGACCTCACCTGGTATTCGGGCGCGCAGAAGCGCGAAGTCACCAGACCGAAGTGGATCCTGCTGACGCATCTGTTCAACCATCAGACCCATCACCGCGGGCAGGTGCACTGCATGCTCACGCAGGCCGGTGGCAAGCCGCACGCCACCGACTTGCCCGCGCTGCCGGAGTGATGCGATGAGCCAGATCGAAAAGCTCGAACACGAAGTTTCCGCCGCGATCGCGGGCGCGGCCGACGAGGCTGCGCTCGAAGCCGTGCGCGTCGGCGCGCTCGGAAAAAGCGGCGCGGTCTCGGCGCTGCTGAAGACGCTCGGCGGCATGACGCCGGATGAGCGCAGGATTCAGGGACCGCTGATCAACGGCCTGAAGGAGCGTGTCACGGCCGCACTCGCCGAACGCCGCGAAGCACTGAAGAGCGCTGCGCTCGACGCACGGCTCAATACCGACACCGTGGACGTGACGTTGCCGGTGCGCGAGACGCCGGCCGAGACCGGGCGCATCCATCCGGTAAGCCAGGTGATCGACGAGCTCACCACCATCTTCGCCGACATGGGTTTCGCGGTCGCCGAAGGGCCCGATATCGAGACCGACGATCTCAACTTCGGCAAGCTGAATTTCCCCGAGGGGCATCCGGCCCGCGAGATGCACGACACGTTCTATTTCAATCCGAAGCCGGACGGCTCGCGCATGCTTTTGCGCACGCACACCTCGCCGGTGCAGATCCGCACCATGATGAGCCAGAAGCCGCCGATCCGCGTGATCATTCCGGGGCGCACCTATCGCAGCGACAGCGACCAGACGCACACGCCCATGTTCCATCAGGTCGAAGGGCTCGTCATCGACAAGGGCTCGCACCTCGGTCACCTGAAGTGGATCCTGCAGGAGTTCTGCAAGGCGTTCTTCGAAGTCGACAACGTGAAGATGCGCTTCCGGCCGTCCTACTTCCCGTTCACCGAGCCCTCGCTCGAGGTCGACATCCAGTGCCGCAAGACCAAGGACGACGTGCGCTTCGGCGAGGGCGAGGATTGGCTGGAGATCCTCGGCTGCGGCATGGTGCATCCCAACGTGCTGCGCAATTGCGGCCTCGATCCCGACGAGTACCAGGGGTTCGCCTGGGGCATGGGGATCGACCGCATCGCGATGCTCAAATACGGCATCGCGGACTTGCGCGCGTTGTTCGACGCCGACGTACGCTGGCTGTCGCACTACGGGTTCCGCCCGCTCGACCTGCCGACGCTGGCGGGAGGGCTGAGCAGATGACAGGCGGGTCGGAAAACACGGGCGTGCTGGAAACGATCGCAGCGGCTGTGCGTGCGGCACGCGCCCCCTCCCTACCCTCCCCCGCAAGCGGGGGAGGGGGAGAGAGCCCTGCAAGCGGCCGGAGCGGACAGACCGCGCCTAGCCGCGATGCTGTCCCCCAATCGCAGCGAGGGCGATGATGCAATTCACCCTCTCCTGGCTGCGCGAGCACCTCGACACATCCGAGCCGCTCGACAAGCTGCGCGACACCCTCACGATGATCGGCCTCGAGGTCGAGAGCATCGAGGACAAGGGCAAACAGCTTGGCGCGTTCACGATCGCGCGCGTCATCGAGGCAAAGCAGCATCCCAACGCCGACCGGCTGCGCGTGTGCATGGTCGACACCGGCAGCGGCGATCCCGTGCAGGTCGTGTGCGGCGCGCCAAACGCGCGCACCGGCATGAAAGGCGTGTTCTCAGCCCCCGGCACCTACATTCCGGGCAAGAAGATCACGCTCGGCGTCGGCACCATCCGCGGCGTCGAGAGCCGCGGCATGCTGGTGTCGGAAGCCGAGATGGAATTATCCGACGACCACGAGGGCATCATCGATCTGCCCGCCGACGCGCCGGTCGGCGAGCCTTACGCCAAGTGGGCCGGGCTCGACGATCCGGTGATCGAGATCAACCTGACGCCGAACCGTCCGGACTGCGCCGGCGTGCACGGCATCGCGCGCGATCTTGCCGCCGCCGACATGGGCAAGTTCATCGATCCGGCGGTAAAGCCGATCAAGGGCTCGTTCCCCTGCCCGGCCGGCGTGACGATCGAGAGCCCGGAACTGTGCCCCGGCTTCGCGCTGCGGCTGGTGCGCGGCGTCAAGAACGGGCCGTCGCCCGCATGGCTGCAGAAGCGCCTGCTCGCGATCGGGCTCAGGCCCATCAACGCTCTGGTCGACATCACCAACTTCATGACGTTCGACCGCGGGCGCCCGCTGCACGTGTTCGACGCCGCCAAAGTGCACGGCAATCTCACCGTCCGGCGCGCGCGGCCGGGCGAGAGCGTGCTCGCGCTCGACGGCCGCACGTACCAACTCGACGACAGCATGTGCGTGATCGCCGATGAAAAGGGCGTCGAGTCGCTCGCCGGCATCATGGGCGGCGAGGAAACCGGTTGCTCGGAGGCCACCACCGACGTGCTGATCGAGTCGGCGCTGTGGGCGCCTCTGAACATTGCGCAGACCGGACGCAAGCTCGGCATCAACTCGGACGCGCGCTACCGCTTCGAACGCGGCGTCGA
>JAXDNZ010000166.1:0-2928 GCA_034669185.1 Hyphomicrobiales bacterium | reverse complement strand
CGTCGGCGCGCATGTCCGCGCGCCCGAGCCCGCCACGCTCTATCGCATGCACGGCAACCTCACCGGGGCTTACGACATCCGCAATGTGTCGGTGCGCAACCGTGTGGTGCTCACCAACAAGACGCCGAGCGGGTTGAACCGCGGCTTTGGCGGGCCGCAGGTCTATTACGCGCTGGAACGGCTGATGCAGCGCGTCGCGGTCGAGCTGCGGCTCGATCCGCTCGACGTGATCCGGCGCAATCTCATTCCGGGCGGTGTGTTTCCATACAAGACGGCGACCGGCGGGCTGCTGGACTCGGGCGACTATCCTGCCGCCACCGAGAAGGCCATCGCGGAGGGCGGCCTCGCGGACCTGCGCGCGCGGCAGAAGGCGGCGCGCGCGGAGGGTCGCCTCTACGGCATCGGCCTCACCGCCGTGGTCGAGCCGAGCGTCTCGAATATGGGCTACATCACGACGGTGCTGACGCCGCAGGAACGCCGCAAGGCGGGGCCGAAGAACGGCGCGCAGGCGACCGCGACGATCGCGCTCGATCCGGTCGGCGGCGTGAGCGTGCACGTCGCGTCGGTGCCGCAGGGGCAAGGCCACCGCACCGTCGTGGCGCAGATCGTCGCGGACGCGCTTGGCCTCGCGCCGCAGGACATCCGCGTCGTGACCGAGATGGATACGGCGCGCGACGCGTGGTCGATCGCGTCGGGCAATTATGCGAGCCGCTTCGCGCCGGCGGTCGGCGGCGCGGTGAAGCTCGCGGCCGAACGGATCAAGGCGAAACTCGCGCGCGCGGCGGCCGCGCAGCTCAACGTGCCGGCCGACGCGATCGAGTTCGCGGACGGACGCGTGCGCGCGCGCGGCAATCCCGACAACGCGCTGCCGTTCGGCCGTCTCGCGGCCGCGAGCCATTGGGCACCGGGCACGCTCGCCGAGGCCGACCACGCGATCCGCGAGACCGTGTTCTGGACGCCGCCGCAGCTCACCGCGCCCACAGACGACGACGGGATCAACTCGTCGCTCTGCCACGGCTTCATCTTCGACTTCTGCGGCGTCGAGGTGGATCGCGTCACCGGCGCGCTGCGCGTCGACAAATACGTGACGATGCACGACTGCGGCCGCGTGCTGCATCCCGGCATGGTGGCGGGGCAGGTCACCGGCGGCTTCGCGCATGCGCTCGGCGCCGCGATCTATGAGGAATACGTCTACGGCGATGACGGCAGCTTCCGCACCGGGACGTTCGCCGACTACCTGCTGCCGACCGCGACCGAAGTCCCCTCGCCGCTGATCCTGCACTACGAGTCGCCTTCCCCGTTCACGCCGCTCGGCGCCAAGGGCGTCGGCGAGGGCAACTGCATGAGCACGCCGGTGTGTCTGGCCAACGCGGTCGCGGACGCACTCGGTGTCGCCGAGATCGACCTGCCGCTGACGCCAAGCAAGCTCGCGGCGCTGCTGCCGCGCGAGGCGGCATGAAGCCCGCGCCGTTCGATTACGTGCGCGCCGGGACGCTGGCCGAAGCGCACGAGGTGCTCGCCGCGGAGGGCAGCGATGCCGCCGTGATGGCGGGCGGGCAGACGCTGGTGCCGCTCCTCTCGATGCGCATGGCGCGCCCGAAGGTGGTGCTCGACATCATGCATCTCAGCGAGCTTGCCGGCATTGCGGTCGAGGATGATGCGATCCGCGTCGGCGCGACGGTGCGGCAGGCGGCGTTGCTGGCGTGGCCGGAGCTTGCCGCGCGGCAGCCGCTGCTGGCACAGGCGCTGCCGTGGGTCGGGCATGCGCAAACACGCGCGCGCGGGACCGTGTGCGGCTCGGTGGCGCTCGCCGACCCGAGCGCCGAATTGCCGCTCTGTCTCGTCGCGCTCGGTGGCGAAGTGGTTCTGTCTTCGAATAAGGCGCGACGCACATTGTCGGCGGACGCGTTCTTCACCGGCCTGATGTCGACAGACCGTGCCGATGACGAATTGATCGAGTCCGTCTCATTCCCTTGCCGCCGGCCGGGCGAAGGCTTCGCGTTCCGCGAGTTCGCGCGCCGGCACGGCGACTTCGCCATTGTGGCCTGCGCGGCGGTCGCGGATGCGCGGGGAGCGCGGCTCGCGGTCGGCGGGGTCGCGGACCGGCCCATCGCCAAGGCGTTCAGCGAGAGTGAGCGCGCGCTCGACGACGCGCTCTCGGCGTTCGCACACGATCTCGACGCGCGCGACGACCTGCACGCCACCGCCGACTATCGCCGCATGCTCGTTCGCAAGCTCGGCCGCGCCGTGATCGAGGAGGCGCAAAAATGCCGCGCCTGAACGCCGGCACGCGCCACCGCGTGCGCCTCACCATCAATGGCCGCGCCGTCGAGGGCGAAGCCGAGCCGCGCATGCTGCTCACCGACTTCCTGCGCCACACGCTCGGCCTGACCGGAACGCATGTCGGTTGCGAACACGGCGTGTGCGGCGCCTGCACCATCCAGATCGACGGCGCGCCCGCGCGCGCATGCCTCACGCTCGCCGTGCAGGCCGACGGCGCAGCGCTGCGCACCGTCGAAGGCCTCGCGCCGGAGCCTGGCCGGCTTTCGGTGCTGCAGGAGGCGTTCCGCCGCCATCACGCGCTGCAGTGCGGCTTCTGCACCGCCGGCATCCTGATGTCGCTCGACTGGTATCTGACCGTCACGCCCGATCCGAGCGAGCCGGAGCTGCGCGAGTTCCTCGGCGGCCACCTCTGCCGCTGCACCGGTTATGTGCCGATCGTCGCGGCGGCGCTCGACGCCGCCAAACGACTGCGCGATGGTGCGTGATGCTTGATCTCGGCACCAGCTTCCTGGCAAGCGTCGCGCGCGACCCCACCGCGCTCGCGATCGTCGACGGCGACGTGCGGCTGAGCTACGCGCAGTGGTACCAGCGCATCTCGCAGGTCGTCGCCGGGCTCGACATGCTCGGCCTCAAGCAGGGCGATCA
>JAXDNZ010000165.1:0-6067 GCA_034669185.1 Hyphomicrobiales bacterium | reverse complement strand
CAATGGCGCCGACGTTGAAAAAAGCGCGCGCGGCGCCTCGTGGAAGAAGCCGCAAGTCATCGCGCGCGACGACACGCTTTCCGCGCTCGACGGCCAATGGGCCGAGACCGAGAGGAAACTCGGCGACAAGCTGCGCGCCAAAGCGCAAGGCGCGGGCGTGGAGTTGTCGTCCATCGACGTGCAGCAGGCGACGCGCGATTCGATCCGCGCGCTGATGCTGATCCGCGCCTATCGCATCCGCGGTCACTTCCACGCCAGGCTCGATCCGCTCGATCTTGCGTTGCGCAGCAATGACGAGGAACTCGATCCGCGCGCCTACGGCTTCGGCGAAGGCGATCTCGACCGCAAGATCTTCCTCGATCACGTGCTCGGACTCGAATTCGGGACCATGCGCGAGATCATCGCGATCCTGGAGCGCACGTACTGCCAGACGCTCGGCATCGAGTTCATGCACATTTCGGACGCGCAGCAGAAAGGCTGGATCCAGGAACGCATCGAGGGCGCCGACAAGGAGATCACCTTCACGCGCGAGGGCAAGCGCGCGATCCTCAATAAGCTGGTCGAGGCCGAGGGCTTCGAGAAGTATTGCGACACCAAGTTCACCGGCACCAAGCGCTTTGGGCTCGACGGCGGCGAGTCGCTCATCCCGGCGCTGGAGCAGATCATCAAGCGCGGCGGCAATCTCGGCGTGAAGGAGATCGTGCTCGGCATGCCGCATCGCGGGCGGCTGAACGTGCTGACGCAGGTGATGGGCAAGCCGCACCGCGCGCTGTTTCATGAGTTCAAGGGTGGATCGGCGGCGCCGGATGACGTCGAAGGCTCGGGCGACGTGAAGTATCACCTCGGCGCCTCGTCGGATCGCGAGTTCGACGGCAACAAGGTGCATCTCTCGCTCACCGCGAACCCGTCGCATCTGGAGATCGTCAATCCGGTGGTGCTCGGCAAGGTCCGCGCCAAGCAGGATCAGCACGGCGCGACGCCGGACGACCGCAGCATGGTGATGCCGCTGCTGATGCACGGCGATGCGGCCTTCGCCGGCCAGGGCGTGGTCGCTGAATGCTTCGGTCTTTCGGGGCTGAAAGGCTACCGCACCGGCGGCTCGATCCATTTCATCGTCAACAACCAGATCGGCTTCACGACCTATCCGCGTTATTCGCGCTCATCGCCCTACCCGTCCGACGTCGCCAAGATGATCGAGGCGCCGATCTTCCACGTGAACGGCGACGATCCGGAAGCGGTCGTCTATGCGGCCAAGATCGCGACCGAGTTCCGGCAGAGGTTCCAGAAGCCGGTCGTTATCGACATGTTCTGTTACCGCCGCCATGGTCACAACGAAGGGGACGAGCCGGCCTTCACCCAGCCGCTGATGTACAAGGCGATCCGCGCTCATCCGACGACGCTGGAGATCTACGCCAAGAAACTGATCGCCGAGGGCGTGATCACCGAGGGCGAAGTCGCCAAGATGCAGGCCGACTGGCGCGTCCGCCTCGACGCCGAGTACGAGGCCGGCACCGGCTACAAGCCGAACAAGGCCGACTGGCTCGACGGGCACTGGTCGAAGTTCAAGTTCTCCGACGACGTCGACGATCCGCGCCGCGGCCACACCGGCGTCCCGATCGAGACGCTGAAGGCGATCGGCGCCAAGATCACGGCGGTTCCGGACGGCTTCCACGTTCACAAGACGATCCAGCGCTTCCTCGACAATCGGCGCAAGGCGATCGAGACGGGCGAAGGCATCGACTGGTCGACCGGCGAAGCGCTGGCCTTTTGCGCGCTGCTGCTCGACGGCCACCGCGTGCGGCTTTCGGGACAGGACACGGAGCGCGGCACGTTCTCGCAGCGCCACTCGGTGCTGATCGATCAGGAGAGCGAGGCGCGCCACACGCCGTTCAATCATCTCGCCCCCAAGCAGGGGCGGTTCGAGGTGCTCAACTCGATGCTCTCGGAGGAAGCCGTGCTCGGCTACGAGTACGGCTACACGCTGTCCGAGCCGAATGCGCTGACCCTGTGGGAGGCCCAGTTCGGCGACTTCGCCAACGGCGCGCAGGTCGTGTTCGATCAGTTCATTTCCTCGGGCGAGCGCAAGTGGCTGCGCATGTCGGGGCTCGTCTGCCTGCTGCCGCATGGTTACGAAGGACAGGGCCCGGAGCACTCATCCGCACATCTCGAGCGCTTCCTGCAGGGCTGCGCCGAGGACAACATGCAGGTCGCCAATTGCACGACACCGGCGAACTACTTCCACATCCTGCGCCGCCAGTTGAAGCGCGAGATCAGGAAGCCGCTGATCCTGATGACGCCGAAGTCGCTGCTGCGCCACAAGCGCGCGGTGTCGCGGCTCGACGAGCTGGGTCCCGACTCCACGTTCCATCGCCTGCTGTGGGACGACGCGCAGACCAACAAGGACGAGAAGATCAAGCTGGTGGCGGACAACAAGATCCGCCGCGTGGTGCTCTGCTGCGGCAAGGTCTATTACGACCTGCTGGAGGAGCGCGAGAAGCGCGGGCTCGACGACATCTATCTGTTGCGGGTCGAACAGCTCTATCCGTTCCCCACCAAGGCGCTGATGACCGAGCTGTCGCGCTTCAAGCAGGCCGAGATCGTCTGGTGCCAGGAGGAGCCGCGCAACATGGGCGCGTGGTTCTTCGTCGACACGTTCATCGAATGGGTGCTCAACCAGATCAGCGCCAAGCATCGCCGTCCGCGCTATGCCGGCCGTCCCGCGATGGCGGCGACCGCCACGGGCTTGATGTCGAAGCATCAGGCGCAGCTCAAGGCGTTGCTGGAAGAGGCGTTGGGCTAACGCAGAATAGGATTGCTGATATGGCCGACATCCGCGTCCCGACGCTCGGCGAATCCGTCACCGAGGCGACCATCGGCAAGTGGTTCAAGCAGCCGGGCGATGCGGTCTCGGTCGACGAGCCGCTGGTCGAGCTCGAGACCGACAAGGTGACGATCGAGGTGCCGGCCCCGGCCGCCGGAACGCTCGCCGAGATTTCGGCGAAAGACGGCGACACGGTCGCGGTCGGCGCACTGCTCGGCCAGATCAAGGAAGGCGCGGGCGCAAAGCCCGCCACCAAGACAGCCCCTGCCGAGGCCAAACCTGCCGCCAAGGCGCAAGCCGCTCCGGCACCGAAGGCCGAAGCGCCAAAGTCCGCCGATTCACCGGCAAGGACGGCCGACACGCCGCTTGCGCCCTCGGTGCGCCGCGTCGCGGCCGAGAGCGGCATGGACCCGTCAAGCGTCGCGGGCAGCGGCAAAGATGGCCGCGTCACCAAGGGCGACATGATGGCGGCGATCGAGCGCGCCGCCGCGGCGCCGACGCCGGTTTCGCAGCCGGCCGCCGCCGTGCAGGTGCGCGCGCCCTCGCCGGCCGATGACGCGGCGCGCGAAGAGCGCGTGAAGATGACGCGGCTGCGCGCCACCATCGCGCGGCGGCTGAAGGAGGCGCAGAACACCGCCGCGATGCTCACGACCTTCAACGAGGTCGACATGAGTCACGTGATGGGATTGCGCAATCAATACAAGGACCTGTTCGAGAAGAAGCACGGCGCGAAGCTCGGCTTCATGGGCTTCTTCGTGCGCGCCTGCGTCGCGGCGCTGAAAGAGATTCCTGCCGTCAACGCCGAGATCGACGGCGGGGATGTCATCTACAAGAATTATTATCACGTCGGCGTCGCGGTCGGCACCGAGAAGGGCCTCGTGGTTCCGGTGGTGCGCGACTGCGATCAGAAGTCGATCGCCGAGATCGAGAAGGAGATCGCGGGCTACGGCCGCAAGGCGCGCGACGGGCAGCTCAAGATCGAGGAGATGCAGGGCGGCACGTTCACGATCTCGAACGGCGGCGTCTACGGCTCGCTGATGTCGACGCCGATCCTCAACGCGCCGCAGTCCGGCATCCTCGGCATGCACAAGATCCAGGAGCGGCCCGTGGTGGTCGCCGGCAAGATCGAGGTGCGGCCGATGATGTATCTCGCGTTGTCCTACGACCACCGCATCGTCGACGGCCGCGAGGCGGTGACCTTCCTGGTGCGCGTGAAGGAAAGCCTGGAAGACCCGGCGCGGCTGGTGCTGGATTTGTGACATCATGGCCACCTACGACCTCACCGTCATCGGCACCGGTCCGGGCGGCTATGTCTGCGCGATCCGCGCGGCGCAGCTCGGGCTGAAGGTCGCGGTCGTCGAGAAAGACAAGACGTTCGGCGGCACGTGCCTGAACGTCGGCTGCATCCCGTCGAAGGCGCTGCTGTACGCGTCCGAGCTTTACGAGGAAGCGGGGCACAAGTTCGCGACGATGGGCATCAAGGTCGGCACGCCGAAGCTCGACCTGCCGGCCATGATGAGGTTCAAGGACCAGGGCGTGGACAGCAACGTCAAGGGCGTCGCGTTCCTGTTCAAGAAGAACAAGATCGATGCCTTCATCGGCCACGGGAAGATCGTTGCGCCCGGCAAGATCGAGGTGGCGGGCGCCGACGGCAAGACTCACGTCCTCGACACCAAGGCCATCGTGATCGCGACCGGCTCGGACGTCGCGCGTCTCAAAGGCATCGAGATCGACGAGAAACGCATCGTGTCGTCGACCGGCGCGCTCGCGCTCGACAAGGTGCCGGGCAAGCTGCTGGTGGTCGGCGCGGGCGTGATCGGGCTCGAGCTTGGCTCGGTATGGCGGCGGCTCGGCGCGCAGGTGACGGTGGTCGAATTTCTGGACCGCATCCTGCCCGGCATGGACGCCGAGATCGGCAAGCAGTTCCAGCGCATCCTCGGCAAGCAGGGCTTGGCGTTCAAGCTCTCGTCCAGGGTCACCGGCATCGACGCCTCGGGCAAGACGCTGCAAGCGACCGTCGAGCCGGCGGCCGGCGGCACGGCCGAGACGATCGAGGCCGACGTCGCTCTGATCGCGATCGGCCGCATGCCGTTCACCGAAGGGCTCGGGCTCGACGGCGTCGGCGTCACGATGGAGCGCGGCCGCGTCAAGGTCGACCAGCATTTTGCGACCAACGTCGCCGGCATCTATGCGATCGGCGACGTCATCGCCGGGCCGATGCTCGCCCACAAGGCCGAGGACGAGGGGATCGCCGCCGCCGAGATCATCGCCGGCAAAGCGGGACACGTGAACTACGGCGCGATCCCGAACGTGATCTACACAAGCCCGGAAGTCGCCTCCGTCGGGCAAACCGAGGAAGAGCTGAAGTCGGCCGGCGTCGCCTACCACACCGGCAAGTTTCCCTTCACGGCGAACGGCCGCGCCAAGGTCAATCACACGACCGACGGCTTCGTGAAGATCCTCGCCGATGCCAAGACCGACCGCGTGCTCGGCGTGCACATTGTCGGGGCCGATGCCGGCACCATGATCGCCGAAGTCACGCTCGCGATGGAATTCGGCGCCTCGTCGGAGGACATTGCGCGCACGTGCCACGCACACCCGACGCTCTCCGAAGCCGTCAAGGAAGCCGCTCTGGCGGTCGACAAGCGCGCGATCCATATGTGAATCCCTCCCCGGCTGCGCGGGAGGGGGATAAGGTGGGAGCACCATGCGCCGCGCGCTGAAGCCGCTCTGGATATTGCTCGCCCTCGTCTTCCTGTTCGAGGCGTGGCTGTGGAGCCATCTGGCGCCGCTGATCCAGGCGGTCGTCGACCTCGTTCCGTGGCGGCGGCTAAAGGAGCGCCTTGCAGCGTTCATCGAGAGACTGCCGCCTTATGCGACGCTGCTCGTGTTCTTGGTGCCGATCCTTCTGCTGCTGCCGCTGAAATTCCTCGGTCTCTGGATGCTGGCGCACGGCTCTTGGCTTGGCGCCATGGCGGTGCTGGCGCTCGCCAAGGTCATCAGCATGGGCGTGACGGCCTTCATCTTCGAGCTGACGCGCCCGAAACTCCTGCAGCTTCCCTGGTTCCGCTGGTTCTACGAGCACATGCTGGTCTGGCTCGGCAAGGCACACGCCTTGATCGACCCGGTCAAGCATCAGGTCAAGGAATGGCTCGCTGAGAGCAAGCGGCGCGTCTACGCTTGGCTCTTCGCGTCAGGCCGGTCAGGCGGCTTCCTTCGCCGCCTCGCTCGTCTCCGCAGGCGGCT
>JAXDNZ010000164.1:0-3402 GCA_034669185.1 Hyphomicrobiales bacterium | reverse complement strand
CGCCCAGCGACTCGACCTGCACTTCGTATTGCAACAGCTCGGTGCGCACGCGCTCCGCCTTGGCATCCGGCTTGTCGATCTTGTTGATCGCGACAATCATCGGCACTTTCGCGGCCTTGGCATGATTGATCGCCTCGACCGTCTGCGGCATCACACCGTCATCGGCCGCAACCACCAGGATCACGAGATCGGTCACCTTGGCGCCGCGCGCGCGCATCGCCGTGAAGGCGGCATGGCCGGGCGTATCGATGAAGGTGATCTTGCCGCCCTTGGGCGAGGCGACCTGATAGGCGCCGATGTGCTGGGTGATGCCGCCCGCTTCGCCGCCCGCGACATTGGTTTGTCGGATCGCGTCGAGCAGCGAAGTCTTGCCGTGATCGACATGGCCCATGATCGTCACGACCGGCGGCCGCGGCACGAGCGTCGCCGGATCGTCGGCAGCGTCGAACAGGCCCTCTTCCACGTCCGACTCGGCGACGCGGCGCACCGTATGCCCGAGTTCCTCGGCCAGAAGCTGCGCGGTGTCGGCATCGATCGTGTCGGTGATCTTCGCCATGTGACCCTGTTTCATCAGGATCTTGATCACGTCGACGCCGCGCTCCGACATGCGGTTCGCGAGCTCCTGGATCGTGATGGTCTCGGGGATCGTGACTTCGCGCGTGAGCTTTTCCTTCGTTTCCGTGTCGCGATGACCGGTCATGCGCTGCGTGCGGCGGCGGAACGAAGCAACCGAACGCTCGCGCACCTCGTCCGCGGAGAGCGCGGTGACCAGCGTCAGGCGGCCGCGCTGCTTGGGCGCACCGGCGCGCGGGACCTTGGGAGCAGCGGCCGGACGCACCGGCGCTCCGCCGGGACCGCGGCGGGCCGGGCGCCGATCGTCGTCGTCGGCTTCCGGTGTGAGCGTGCGGGACGTCGGCGTGCCGCCGCCCTTTGCTCTGGCCTCTTCCTCGCCGAAGCGCTTCTTGGCGACTTCATCGGCCTTGCGCTTGGTCTCTTCGTCGTGGCGACGGCGATCATCCTCGGTGCGCTTGCGCGCCTCCGCGGCGTCGCGCTCGCGACGGTCGACCGCGTCACGCGCCTCACGGATCTTAGCCTCTTCCTCGGCGATCTTGCGTTCTTCGGCCTCGCGCAGCTTGGCGTCGCCAAGCGCGTGGGCGCGGCGGTCCTGCTCCTCCCTCGTGAGCGTGCGCAAGACGACGCCGGACTTCGGCGCGGCGGGTGCAGGGGGCGCGGCGGGCGTTGCGGCAGGCGCGGGCGTTGCACCGCGCGCGATCGGACGGCGCGCACCGGCAGCGCCCGCGGTGCGGTCTGACGCGGCCGGCTCCGCCGGCTTGACCTCAGGCTTGCCCGGTGCCGGACCGATGGTGCGCCGCTTTACCTTTTCCAGCACGACGGTCTTCTGGCGGCCGTGGCTGAAGCTCTGGCGCACGACGCTCGTTTCGGCGCGCGCCTTCACGGTCAGCGTTTTCGTCGAGCTGACGCTCAAGGTCTTTTCGGCGGGATTCTTGGTCTCAGTCGCCATTCCGTTCCGGTCCTGCACCTTCGTTGTCAACGCCGCGCATGAGTCCGACCGTCCGGATCGACCGCCCGGAACCGTTCGAGACTTTGGCAGCGCGTCATGAACCCATCGCTCGCTGGGCCGGCGAGCAGGGCTGCATGTACCACATTTGACCGCCCCAATGCCAAATCCAATTGTGCCGAGGTGAACGCCGAAATGGCGGCAATTTCGCCGGTTTCCGCCTCCGAACGGTGCTTGGCGGCGGCCGCGAGCTTGCGGACCCCGTCCGGCGCGGCATCCGACGCGTGGATCAGTGCCGCAACCGGCTTGCCGGCGAGGGCGGCCTCGGCCTTGGCAAAGCCGATCGCGACCCGGCCAGCCTTATGGGCAATGGCGAGCGCATCGAGACAGGAGTGCGCCAGCAACGCCTCGACCTGCGGCGCGAGGTCCGGCGCGACGCGCACTTTGGTCTTGAAGCTGCGGGCGAAAACGTTGCGGCCGACCGCCTCGTTGACGGCGGCGCGCGTCGCCGTGACCCACACGCCCCGGCCGGGAAGCTTGCGCTTGAGGTCGGGGACGACCGCGCCGTCGGGTCCGACGACGAAACGGATCAGTTCAGTGACCGGCCGCACGACCCTGGTTGCGACACAAAGCCGCTCGATGCCGCGCTTGTTGTCGCGCGGACCGTCATCGGTCTCCTGGTCGGGGCGCGCGAGCATCGCGATCGGGCTGCCTCCGCGTCATTGCGCCGGCTCGGCGGCCTCGGCCGGAGCTTCTTCGGCTCCGGGCGGCGGCGCGAGATCGGCTTCGGTGACCCAGCCGGCCTTGAGACGGGCCTGCATGACCAGTGCCTCACACTCCTCGCGACTGAGATCGAAGCCCTCGAGGAAGCCCGTTTCGTGCTTGGTCTCGCCGTTCTGCCGCTCGGTCCAGCCGGCAAGATCGTCGGTCGCGCAGCCGGCGAGATCCTCGACCGTCTTCACGCCGTTCTCGCCCAGCTTGACCAGCATCGCCGTCGTGATGCCGGGCACGTCCTTGAGCGCGTCCTCGACGCCCAGCTCGACGCGCTTGGCATCAAGCTCCGCCTCGATCTGGGCGAGATAGTCGTGCGCCCGCTGCTGCAGCTCGGACGCGGTGTCCTGGTCGAAGCCTTCGATCGAGGTCAGTTCCTTCGGATCGACGAAGGCCAGCTCCTCGACCGACGTGAAGCCTTCCGATGCCAGGAGCTGGCCGACCACTTCGTCGACGTTCAGCGTATCCATGAAGGTCTTGGTGCGCTTCTCGAACTCGGCTTGGCGGCGCTCGGACTCCTCCTGCTCGGTGAGGATGTCAATGTCCCAGCTGGTCAGCTGCGAGGCGAGCCGCACGTTCTGGCCGCGACGTCCGATCGCGAGCGATAATTGCTGGTCGGGGACCACGACCTCGATGCGCTGACGATCCTCGTCGAGCACCACCTTGGCGACTTCGGCCGGCGCGAGCGCATTGACGACGAATGTCGCCGTGTCCTGCGACCACGGAATGATGTCGATCTTCTCGCCCTGCAGCTCGTTCACCACCGCCTGCACGCGCGAGCCGCGCATGCCGACGCACGCGCCGACCGGATCGACCGAGGAGTCGCGCGAGATCACCGCGATCTTGGCGCGCGAGCCGGGATCGCGCGCGACCGCCTTCACCTCGACGATACCGTCGTAGATCTCGGGCACTTCCTGGGCGAACAGCTTCGCCATGAACTGCGGGTGCGTGCGGGACAGGAAAATCTGCGGCCCGCGTGCCTCGCGGCGAACGTCGTAGATATAGGCACGGATACGGTCGCCGTTGCGCATCGTCTCGCGCGGCAGCATCTCGTCGCGCCGCACGATCGCCTCGCCGCGGCCGAGATCGACCACCACGTTGCCGTATTCGAC
>JAXDNZ010000163.1:0-2759 GCA_034669185.1 Hyphomicrobiales bacterium | reverse complement strand
CACGGGCGCTGGATATTTCCCGATCGCGACCGGCGCGACGGTTTTAGCGTCGTGCTGTTCGCCCCGCACGGGCCGCGCTATCGCCATCCGCCGCCCGCGCTGGTGGACGAAGTGCGCCGCATGCCGTCGGTCTCGAGCGTTCAGATCACCTTCCGCGAAGACCGCCCGCCGGATCGCCACGCGATGCCCCCCGGCGGCTTTCGCGTCGCGATCGTGAATTGCCACGAGCTCGCCGCCGGTCTTGCGGCGCGCGAACGGTTGCGGACGCATTTCGCCATTCCGGTGGGCCGGGCGGCCTGACGTGGGAGCGGCCGCGCTGGCGATCACCGCGCCGATACGCTAGGCCTGCGCCGAACGAAAACGCCCGGGAGCCGAGCCGTGATCACCAGCCGCGACCGCATTCTCACGACCCATGTCGGCAGCCTGCCGCGCAGCGAGACGCTGACCGAGCTGCTGATCAAGCGCGAGGCGGGAGAGCCGATCGACCAGACGAAAATGGGCGGCGAAATGGATCGCGCCGTCGCCGAGGTCGTGAAGCGGCAGAAGGATTGCGGCATCGACATCGGCAATGACGGCGAGCAGCAGCGCGTCGCGTTCCAGACCTACATGGCGGCGCGCATGAGCGGCTACGGCGGGGAGAGCAAGCGCCGTGTCGGCAAGGACTTCGTCGAACATCCTGATCTGGTCGCGACCTTCGGCCGGCGGTTCGTTCATCGCGCCAGGATCTCGAACGCGCCGCAGGCGATCGCCGACGTGAAATACACCGATCTCGGCCCGATCAGGGAAGAGATCGCGCGCTTCAAGCAGCAGGCCGCGAGCGCATTCGCCGAGCAGTTCATGACCGCGCCGTCACCCGGCATTGTCGCGACGACGCTGATGAACGCGCATTACGATTCGCACGAGGCTTATGTGAATACGCTCGCCAGCGAGATCGCGAAGGAATACCGCGCGATCCACGAGGCCGGGTTGATTCTGCAGGTCGACGCACCCGATCTCGCCATGGAGCGCGTCATGATGTTTCAGGACGAGACCGACGAGGGCTTCGTGAAGATCGCCGAGATGCATCTCGCGGCGATCAACAAAGCCTGCGAAGGCATCCCGGCGGACCGCTGGCGCTTGCACATCTGCTGGGGCAACTGGGAAGGCCCGCACGTCTACGACATTGCGCTGTCGAAGGTGCTGCCGGTGTTCTATCAGACGACCGCGGGCGCGCTGTCGATCGAGTTCGCCAATCCGCGCCACCAGCACGAATACGCGGCGTTCCGGAAGCACCCGTTCCCCAAGGACAAGATCCTGATCCCCGGCGTTATCGAGTCGACCAGCAATTTCGTCGAGCATCCCGAAGTGGTGGCTGGCCGCATCGAACAGGCGGTCGCGGCAGTCGGCGACCGCGAGCGCGTTATCGCCTCGACCGACTGCGGCTTCGGCACCTTCGCGGGGCGCGAATGGGTCGCGGCCTCGATCGTGTGGCCGAAGCTGAAAGCGATGCGCGAGGGCGCCGACCTTGCCTCGCAGCGGCTGTGGGGCAAGAAGGTCGCCTGATATACTGCGCGCAGCGTGCCCCAAGGAATAAGGGAGACACCCCATGGACGAGACCGTCCGCAAGATCACCGCCGAGGACATCAACCCGCGCTACAACTGGGGGCGGGCGCTGCCGGCGTTCGGCACCATGGGCGTCGATTTCGAGGAGCGGGTCGATTACCGCCGCCTGCACAACTATCGCCTCGCGCGCGCGCGGCAGGCGCTGGAGAAGTCCGATCTCGGCGCGCTGCTGGTGATGGACGTCAACAACATCCGCTATCTCACCTCGACCAAGATCGGCGAGTGGGAGCGCGACAAGATCTGCCGCTGGGCGCTGCTGACGCGCTCGAGTCCCGACCCGATCCTGTGGGACTTCGGTTCAGCCGCCGTGCATCACAGGCTCTATGCGCCATGGCTGAGACCTGAGAATTGCAAGGCCGGTCTCCTCGGCCTGCGCGGCACCGTCTCGCCGTCCTTCGGCCTGATGGCGAAGCACGCCGGCGAGATCGCTTCGATCATCCGCGAGGCCGGCGTCATCGACATGGCGGTCGGGGTCGACATCATCGAGCCGCCGATGATGTTCGAATTGCAGAAGGCCGGGCTTAAGATCGCCGACGGCCAGCAGGTTATGCTGGAGGCGCGCGAGATCAAATCGGCCGACGAGATCGCGTTGCTCAATCGCGCCGCCGCGATGGTCGATGGCGCCTATCACCTGGTGTACGAGCAGCTCAAGCCCGGCGTGCGCGAGAACGACATCGTCGCCAATGTGAACCAGTTTCTGTATCAGCACGGCTCCGACGACGTGGAGGCGATCAACGCGATCTCGGGCGAGCGCTGCAATCCGCACCCGCACAATTTCACCGACCGCATGCTGCGCCCCGGCGACCAGGCGTTCTTCGACATCCTGCAGTCGTTCATGGGCTACCGCACGTGCTACTACCGCACCTTCAACGTCGGCCGTGCGACGCCGGGCCAGCACGACGCCTACAAGAAGGCGCGCGAATGGCTCGACCTTGCCATCGACCTGATCAAGCCGGGCGTGTCGACCGACAAGGTCGCCAGCGTGTGGCCGAAGGCGCAAGAGTTCGGCTTCCCCGACGAGACCAGCGCGTTCGGCCTGCAGTTCGGCCACGGCATCGGCTGCGCCATCCACGAGCGGCCGATCATCTCGCGCGTGATCTCGATGGATCATCCGACCGAGATCAAGGAGGGCATGGTGTTCGCGCTGGAAACCTATT
>JAXDNZ010000162.1:0-5271 GCA_034669185.1 Hyphomicrobiales bacterium | reverse complement strand
TTCTGCGGAATTTGCAAATGCATGTGACGCGACTGACCGCCACCGTGGCGCTCACGTTATTCACGGGTGTCGTGGTGCGCGCCGCGGAGGCTCCGCCTGGCGCCGCTGCGTGTTCGGGCTGCCACGCCGCCAATCCGCGCATCGAGACGCCCGTGCCGCCGCTCGCCGGCCGGCCCGCGGCCGATATCGCGAGCCAGATGATCGCGTTCAGAGCCGGCCAGCGGCCCGGCACGATCATGGACCGGATCGCCAAGGGATTCTCCGATGAGGAAATCCAGGCGATCGCGGTGTGGTACGCGGCACAGAAATGAGAGGCGCGTGATGAAGCACACGAGCCGACGACAGTTCCTAAAGGCGGCTGGCGCGGCGGCGCTGATTCCAATGCCGGCGCTCGCCCAGAACGCCGGCCCGCGCGTTGTCGTCATCGGCGGCGGCTTCGCGGGCGCGTCGGCTGCGCGCTTCGTCAAGAAGGGTAATCCAGCGATCACCGTCACGCTGGTCGAGGCGAACCCGACATTCACCGCCTGCCCCTTCTCCAACGGCGTGATCGCGGGCCTGCGTGAACTGCGCCAGCAGCAGTTCAACTACGAGAAGGTCGCCGACGCCGGCGTGACGCTTGCGTTCGAGGCCGCCACCGCGGTGGATGCGCAAGCGCGCAGTGTGACGCTGAGCGGCGGCTCGAAACTCGCCTACGACCGTCTCGTGATGGCGCCCGGCATCGATCTGCGCTTCGACGGCCTGCCCGGCTACGATGAGGCGGCGGCCGAGAAGATGCCGCATGCCTGGAAGGCCGGCGAGCAGACGCTGTTGCTGCGCCGCCAGCTCGAGTCGATGGAGGACGGCGGCACCGTCGTCATCGTGGCTCCGGCCAATCCGTTCCGCTGCCCGCCCGGTCCTTACGAGCGCGCGAGCCTGATCGCGCACTATCTCAAGACCAAGAAGCCGAAGTCGAAGCTGATCATCCTCGACGCCAAGGACGCTTTTTCCAAGCAGCGCCTGTTCCAGAACGCCTGGAAGGAACTCTATCCGGACCACATCGAGTGGGTGTCGCTATCGCAGGGCGGCAAGGTGACGTCGGTCGACGTCGCGGCCAAGACACTCAAGACCGATTTTAGCGACCACAAGGCCGACGTGGCGAACGTCATTCCGCCGCAGCGCGCGGGCGCCATCGCGCAATCGGCGGGCGTCGCCGACCGCACAGGCTGGTGCCCGGTCGATCCGGTCACGTTCGAGTCGAAGCTCGTGCCGAACATCCATGTCGTCGGCGACGCCGGCATCATGGGCGCAATGCCGAAATCGGCTTTCTCGGCGAATTCGCAGGCGAAAGCCTGCGCCGCGCAAATCGTCACGCTGCTGCGCGGCGACAAGCCAGCCGAACCGCGGCTGATCAACACCTGCTACAGCCTCGTCGCACCGGACTACGGCATCACGGTCGCGGGCGTGTACAAGCCGACGGACGGCGTGCTGGCCGACATCCAGGGCGCGGGCGGCGTGAGCCCGGCCGATGCGCCGCGCGCAACCCGCGCGCTGGAAGCGCAATTTGCCGACGGCTGGTTCAAGACGATCACGGGCGAGGTGTTCGGCTGAAGGTTTGGGTGATAGCGGCCGGGCTGGTGCTCGGCGCATCGGCCGCGATAGCGCAGGAGCTGCGGCCCTATGTGGTGAGCGGCGACGCCATCGCGCAGTCGCTGACGGGAACGCCGGGCGATGCCGAGCGCGGCGAAAGGATCGTCACCAACCGGCAGGTCGGGCTTTGCCTGTTGTGTCATTCGGGACCCTACCCGCAGGAACGGTTCCAGGGCACGATGGCGCCGGACCTGAAAGGGGCCGGTTCGCGTTGGACGGAAGGACAGTTGCGGCTGCGGATCGTGGACGCGGCGCGGGTCAATCCGCAGACCATCATGCCGCCGTATTATGGGCTGGATGGTCTCGTCAGGGTGGCGCCGGCGTTCCGCGGCAAGACGATCCTGAGTGCGGAGCAGATCGAGGACGTGGTGGCGCATCTGATGACGTTGCGGGATTGACGATGCTGAAACTGACGATCACACGGCGCGAGGTTCTGGCCGGCGGCCTCGCGGCGGCCGGCGTCGCCACCTTGCCCGAACCCGCCGTGGCGAGCGCGCCCGGCCAGATGGAAACCGCGATCCGCCTCGTGGTCGGCGAAGCCGAGATTCGCAAAGGCAGGGTGACGCTCGACCTGCCGCCGCTCGTGGAGAACGGCAATACCGTTCCGATCACCGTTTCGGTCGACTCACCGATGACCAAGGCCGACCACGTCAAGGCCATTCATGTCTTCAACGAGAAGAACCCGCAGGCGAACGTGGTGAGCGCGCAACTTGGTCCGCGGGCCGGAAAGGCGGTCGTGTCCACGCGCATCCGCCTGGCCGGCACGCAGAAGCTCACGGCGATCGCCGAGATGTCGGACGGCTCCTACTGGTCGGACAGCCAGGAGGTGATCGTGACGCTCGCCGCCTGCCTGGAGGATTTGATCTGATGGCCCCGCGCGCTCTTATCAATGTGCCGAAGACCGCCAAGCGCGGCGCGGTGATCGAGATCAAAACGCTGATCTCGCACATCATGGAGACCGGATTCCGCCATGACACCAACGGCGAGGTCATCCCGCGCGACATCGTCACCTCGCTGTCGTGCAAGTTCAACGGCGAGGAGGTTTTCTCGGCGCAGTTCTATCCCGCGATGGCCGCGAACCCGTTCGTGACCTTCCACACCGTCGCGACCGAGAGCGGCACGCTCGCCTTCCATTGGATTGGGGACAACGGGTTCGAGGCGACCGAAGAGGCGAAGATCGTCGTCGAATGATACGCGCGGCCGCCATTGCGGTGTTGGGCACGCTTGTCGGCATGACGTCCGTTGCGGCCGAAATCCCGCTCGATCAGCGCCGCTCCGGCTACGATCAGATGACACCGGCCACCAAGGCGATGCAGGACGACGATACGTCCAACCCCGCGACGCTCTCGGTGCTCGACGGCGAGACGCTGTGGACGCGCAAGGCCGGCGCTGCCGACAAAGCCTGCGCGGATTGTCACGGCGACGCCACCGCCGCGATGCGCGGCGTCTCGGCGCGCTATCCGGCGTTCAATCCTGCGAAGGGCCGCCCGATCGACATCGAGCAGCGCATCAATCTCTGCCGCACCGAGCAGCAGAAGGCGCCGCCGCTCGCGCACGAGAGCCGCGACCTGCTCGCGCTCACCGCCTATATCGGGCGGCAATCGCGCGGAATGCCGATCGCGGTCGTGAACGACGAGAAGACGAGGCCGTTCATCGAAAACGGCGGCAAGCTCTACAGTGCCCGGCAAGGCCAGCTCAATCTCTCCTGCCAGAATTGCCATGACGACAATTGGGGCCAGAAGCTCGCCGGCGTTCCGCTGGTGCAGGGCCATCCCAACGGCTATCCGCTCTACCGGCTCGAATGGCAGAGCCTGGGCTCGCTTCAGCGCCGTCTGCGCAACTGCCTGATCGGCATGCGCGCGGAGCCTCATGCGTACGGCTCGGACGAATACGTCGATCTCGAGCTGTTCCTGATGTGGCGTGCGCGCGGGATGACGGTCGAGACGCCGGCCGTGCGGCCGTAGCATGTCCTCATGCTGAGGAGCCGCAAAAGGCGGCGTCTCGAAGCATGGCCGCTTGCCGCCATCCTTCGAGACGCTCGCTGCGCTCGCTCCTCAGGATGAGGAGTTGAACTGTCCGCTTCCCGCTTTTCGAGATCATGCTTTTGCACGGTTCTTGCTTTACAATTGCGTACAGAAGCGGGTGCGGAGGCACTGATGGCTGAGTCCGACCACCTCGACGCCTATATCGATGCCGCCGCGGCGCTGCTTGCGCTCCCGCTCGAACCCGAGTGGAAGGGAGCCGTTCGCGCCAACCTCGAAGTCACGCTGAAGCTTGCCGCGCTGGTGGGCGAGAAGGAGTTGCCGGACGATGCCGAGCCCGCGCCGGTCTACCAGGCCTGAGCCCGCACGCGATACCGCGTGGTCGGCCGCCGCCGATATCGCCACGGCGGTGACGGCCGGCCGCGTCTCGGCGACGGCGGTCGTCGAGGGCGCGCTCGCCCGCATCATGGAGCGGAACCCGGTCCTCAACGCGTTCACGGCCGTGACCGGCGAGCGTGCGCTCGAACGCGCGCGCACCATCGACAAGGCGCGCGACGCGGGCAAGCCACTCGGCCCGCTCGCCGGCGTGCCGTTCGCCGTGAAGAACCTGTTCGACGTCGCCGGCCTGCCGACGCTCGCGGGCTCGAAGATCAACCGCGCTCTTGCCCCGGCCGCGAAGGACCAGCCGCTGATCGCACGCCTGGAGGCGGCCGGCGCCGTCCTGGTCGGCGCGCTCAACATGGGCGAATACGCCTACGACTTCACCGGCGAGAACGTGCACGACGGGCCTGCGCGCAATCCGCATGACACCACGCGCATGACCGGCGGCTCCTCGGGCGGGTCCGGCGGCGCGGTTGCAGGCGGGCTGGTGCCGCTCTCGCTCGGTTCCGACACCAACGGCTCGATCCGCGTCCCCGCCTCGCTGTGCGGCCTGTTCGGGCTGAAGCCGACCTACGGGCGGCTCACGCGGGCGCGTTCGTTCCCGTTCGTGTCGGCGTTCGACCATCTCGGCCCGCTCGCGCGCTCGGCGCGCGACCTCGCGCTCGCCTACGACGCGATGCAGGGGCCCGATGCCGAGGATCCGGTGTGCACCACGCGCGCGGTCGAGCGGACCGTCGCTACACTCGCCCGCGGCACCAAGGGCCTGCGCATCGCGGTGGCGGGCGGCTATTTCCGGAAGGGAGCCTTCCCAGAGGCGCGCGTCGCCGTCGAGCGCGTCGCATCCGCGCTCGGCGCCGATGCCGACATCGAGATCGCGGAAGCGGGGCGCGCACGCGCGGCCGCCTACGTCATCACGGCAAGCGAAGGCGCCGCGCTACATCTCGACCGGCTGCGCAGCCACGCGCACGATTACGACCCGGCGGTGCGCGACCGGCTGATCGCCGGCGCCATGATCCCGGCCGCGCTCGTTGCCCGCGCTCAGAAATTCCGCCGCTGGTATCGCGCACAGGTGCTGCCGCTGTTCGATCAGGTCGACGCGATCCTGGCGCCTGCGACGCCGTGCACAGCGCCGGCGATCGGGCAGCAGACCTTCCTGCTCGACGGGGTGGAGCTTCCGGTGCGGGCGAATCTCGGCATCTACACGCAGCCGATCTCGTTCATCGGCCTGCCGGTGGTCGCCGTTCCGGTGCCGCTCTCGCCGATGCCAATCGGCGTGCAGATC
>JAXDNZ010000161.1:0-5508 GCA_034669185.1 Hyphomicrobiales bacterium | reverse complement strand
TGCCCGCTTCGCCGACGCCTTTCGCGCCGAGCTCCGAGCTTTCGGTCGGCGTGACCACGTGGCCGATCACGATGTCCGGCATCTCGGCCGCCATCGGCACGAGGTAGTCGGCCATATTGCCGTTGAGGAGCTGGCCGCGCTCGTCATAGAGGCAGTGCTCGAAGATCGCCGCCCCGAGGCCTTGCACGATGCCGCCGCGCACCTGCTCGTCGACAAGCTGTGGATTGATCACCGTGCCGCAATCCTCGACGCACCAGTGCTTCAGCAATTTGATGAAGCCGGTGTCGGTGTCGACTTCGAGCCAGCTCGCCTGCGCGCCGTTGGTGAACGCGAACCCATAGGCGCGCGGCACGTAATGGCGCGTCGCGACCAGCTCCGCCTGGAAGCCGGGCGGCAGCGTGTCGGGGCGGAAGTAGGCGATGCGCGCGACCTCATCGAGACCGATGCGCTCGCGGCCCGTATCCGCGTCGACCACGATCCCGTTGCGGATATCGAGCGCCTTTGCGTCGGCCTGCAGGATGCTCGCCGCGACAGCCACGACATTCGCACGCAACGCCTTGCCGGCCTGCCATGCTGCTTCGCCGCCGATGCCGGCCGCGCGCGACGCCCAGGTGCCGCCGCCATAGGGCGTGTTGTCGGTGTCGCCGGTGATCACGCGCACGCGCTCGATCGACACGCCGAACGACGAGGCCGCGACCTGCGCCAGCACCGACTCGGCGCCCTGCCCCTGCTCGGTCACGCCCGAATGCACCGAGACATTGCCCTGCGCGTCGAGCTTCATCGTCGCGCCGTCCTGGGCGGAGATCTTCGCGCCGCCGACGCCGTAGAACGCGGCCGATGGATTGGTCACCTCGACGAAGAATGAGACACCGAGCCCACGATAAATGCCCTGCTTGCGCAGACGATCCTGCTCGGCGCGCAGCCCCGCGTAATCCACCATCGAGTCGAGACGTGCGAGCGTCTCGTGATGCGACAGCTTCTCGAACTTGATGCCGGACGGGCCCTGCGACGGATGCGCATCATCGGGAATGAGATTGCGCCGCCGGATTTCCAGCGGGTCCATGCCGATCTTCTGTGCGGCGAGATCGACCAGCCCTTCCGTCACCGCCGTCGCGATCGGATGGCCGACCGCGCGGTACTGGCACATCACGTTCTTGTTCTGGAATACGACGCGCGCGCGCGCGCGATAGTTCGGACACGTGTACGGCCCGCCGGTCAGGTTCACGACCTGATTGGCCTCGATGCCGCTGGTGCGCGGATAGACCGAATACGGCCCGATGCCGGTGAGGTCGTCAATTTCCCAAGCCGTGATTGTGCCGTCCTTCTTCACGCCGACCTTGGCGGTCACCCGATGATCGCGTGCGTGAATATCGGTGACGAAGCTTTCGAGCCGGTCGGCGACGAACTTCACCGGGCGCCGGAGCAGCTTCGACAGCGCCACCGTCGCCATCTCGTCGGCGTAGGTGTGCACCTTGATGCCGAACGAGCCGCCGACGTCCTTGGTCACAACGCGCACCTGCTGCTCTTCGAGCCCGAGATGCTTGGCGAACAGGTTCTGCATCATGTGCGGCGCCTGCGTCGCGTGATACGCGGTGAGGCGCTGCTCGCCCGGATTCCAATCGGCGATGATCGCGCGCGGCTCGTTGCACACGCCGGTATGGCGGCCGAACAGGAATGTCGCTTCGACGACCTCATCCGCCTCGGCAAAGCCCTTGTCGGGCTCGCCCGCCTCGTGCTTGCGTTCGAAAGTGAGGTTGTCGCCCAGTTCAGGATGGATCACCGGCGTTCCGGCGTCGAGCGCGGTCTCGGGATCGGTGACGGCCGGCAGCACCTCGTAGCTCACCTCGACCAGTTCGCACGCATCCTCGGCCTGCGCCCGTGTCTTCGCGACGACCGCGCACACGGCTTCACCCTGCCAGCAGGCGCGCTCGATCGCGATCGCATGCTGCGGCGCAGACTTGATGCCCTTGAGATGCGTCAGCACGCCGACCCAGGGCGTGATCACCTTGGCGAGCTCCGGCCCGGTGGCCACCGCGACCACGCCCGGCGCCTGCTTCGCCGCCGCCATGTCGATACCGGTGATGCGCGCATGCGCGTGCGGCGAGCGCACGTAGGCGACGTGCACCATGCGCGGCAACGTGACGTCGCTGACATATTGCCCGCGCCCTTCGGTCAGGCGCTTCAGATTCGGCCGCGGCACCGAACGTCCGATGTACGAATTCGGCCGATCGAGCGCGCTCAGAGCGGACGGGTTGTCGTCGACGATTTTCATGCGCAAATCTCTCCGATACCTCCCCCTGCAAGGGGGAGGTCGGCGCGCAGCGCCGGGTGGGGGTCAAGCTTCGAGGCAGAAGAAGACCCTCTCACCAACCCTCTCCCTTTCAGGGAGAGGGAGCACACCTGCGTTTGCGGCTCGTTCATCGTACTCACAGGAAACGATTGGGCCACATCATCGTGCGCCACATGTGCGCCGACGGGCTGTCGTCCAGGCCGAGACCCTCCTCGGGCTGGCGGAAGTTGCGCCCGATGATGTCGACGAAATCGTCGAGGTTCACCCTGGCATTCGGATCGAACGAATAGATGTCGTTCACGCAGATGAGCCGCGACGTCATGTACCACTTGTGATTCCGCGCGCGCTCGTACTCGGCGACGATGTACGGCTCCGGCTTGTAGTCGTCGCCGAACAACTTGATGTACATATCCGGATACTTGTAGCCGGCCGCCTCATCGGGAAAGAAGCGCAGCGCCTGATGCGTGCGCACCGCCCAGCTCACCTCCTCGTCCACGTATGGCTCGATCATCTGGGCACCCCAGTAGCCATGGTCGCAGCGGATGAAGCTCACCACGCCGATGTCATGCAGCAGGCAGGCGAGGATGACCTTCTCGTTATGCCCGTTCTTCAGCGCATGCGTCGCGCTCTGCAGCAGATGCGCATGCGAAGCGAAGCGGCAGCGGAAATAGTCGACCAGCGTCGGCTTCTCGGGCATTTTCGGTAGGCGCGGATCCGCGCCCATGAGAAAGTGCTTGCCGGGATTTTTCGCCAGGATCGGCGCACCGGCATCCATCGTCACCTTGCCCTCGGCGAGGTAATGCAGCGTCGACTTGGTCACGATGCGCTCAAGCTCGTGCATCATTTCTTCTTCGAGATGATCGGCGCGCTGCGAGACGCTCTGCGGTTTCGTATGCTCGTTCATGACGTCACCTCCTGGCGCGTGCCTGCGCGACGGATTCGACCGCATCGACGATCGCCTGATAGCCGGTGCAGCGGCAGTAATTCCCCGAAAGATGCTCGCGGATTTGCTCGCGGCTCGGCACGCCGCTTCCCTCAAGCAAATCCTGCGCGGTCAACAGCATCGCGGGCGTGCAGAAGCCGCATTGCAGCGCGTTGCGCACACGAAAGGCTTCCTGCAGGTCCGCGATCGTGCCGGCGTCCGACACCCCCTCGATGGTCTCGACGCGCGCGCCGTCGCATTGCACCGCGAGCGTCAGACAGCCGCGCACCACGATCCCGTCGAGACGCACCGTGCAGGCGCCGCACACGCCGTGCTCACAGCCGACATGGCTGCCGGTGAGACCCAAGGTCTCGCGCACGAAATCGACCAGCGTCATGCGTGGCTCGACACTTTCGGCGACAGGCTCGCCATTCACGGTTAGCGAAATATCCACTGCACTCACAACAGACCCCTACCCCGACCCTCCCCCGCAAGCGGGGGAGGGATGACCGAGCGAGCGTTCATGTGCGCGGCTCCCCAAGCTGCGCGGCGACGCGGCGCAGCAGAACGCCGGCGAGATGCCGTTTCACGGCGCCGGTCGCCTGGATATCGTCGGGCGGATCGAGATCGAGCGCGTTCACGGCGTCATCGATCAAACCGCTCGCCAACGCAACCTCGGCCTTGCGAACCCGCACCGGCGTTTCGCCGACGCCGAAATAGACCAGCCGCACGTCGGAGAGGCCTTTGCCGTTTTGTTTCGCGGCGGCCGCAAGGCCGACCATGGCGTAGTCGCCATGCCGGCGCGCCAGTTCCATGAACCCGACCCGTGTCGCCGCGGTTGCGACCGGAATGCGGATCGCCGTCAACACGTCATGCGGGCCGAGTGCGGTCTCGAACAAGCCCTTGAAAAACGCGTCCGCCTTGACGCTGCGCTTGCCGCCGGAGCCCGCGATATCGATCTCGCCGTCGAGCGCGACGAGGCACGCGGGCAGTTCCGCTGCCGGGTCCGCGTAGGCCAGAGAGCCACCGATGGTCCCGCGGTTGCGGATCGCCGGATGCGCGATGTGCGGCATCGCACGCGCGATCAGCGGCGCATGCTTGGCGATGTCGCCAGAGCGCTCAAGCGTGACGTGGCGCGTCATCGCGCCGATTTCGACCATGCCGCCCGTGACGCGCACGCCCTCGAGCCCCGCGACGCCGTTGATATCCACCAGCAGCGAGGGGTGCGACAGCCGCATGTTCAGCGTGGCGATCAGGCTCTGCCCGCCGGCCAGCAGCTTCGCGTCGCCCTGGTGTTCGCCGAGCAGGCGGATCGCGTCATCGAGCGAGCGCGCCTTGGCGTAGGCGAATGCTGCCGGTTTCACGCCGCCTCCCTGGCGGACACATATGTCCGCTGCCGGATCACATGTCCGCTTGTCGTTGAACGCAGGCGATTTGGCGGGGATTGGGGTAGCGAAGTCAAGGGCTTGCCGATCGCGCCTGCGCGCGCGAGTCTAGGGCGACAACAAGCAGGAGAGGCGCCACGTGAGGCAGGTCGAGGTGGGATGCATCGGGGTCGGCTGGATCGGCGGTCTGCGCGCCGAAACGCTGGCGCGTTCGGCGCTGGTCGACAAGCTGCACCTCTGCGACATCAAGCCGGACCGGCTCGCCGAGGTGAAAGCGCTGTACAAGCCGGCCACCACGACGCTCGACTACAACGATATCATCAACAACCCGAACATCTCGGTCGTGTTCATCTCGACCACGCCGGAGGCAAATCACTATCCGATCTGCCGCGACTGCCTGAAGGGCGGCAAGAACGTGATGCTGGAGAAACCGATCGCGCTGGAGCTGTGGGAAGCCGACGAGCTGATCATGCTCGCCAAGCGCAACAACCTGAAATTCACCATCGGCTATTCGCAGCGGTTCAACACCAAGATCGCCTACGCCAAGAAGAAGATCGTCGACGGCACGCTCGGCAAGGTCGTCTCCGTGCTGGTCAGCCGTCACCTGTCGCGCGCGCTTGGCAAGAAGATCGCCAAGCGCGTGCGCCTCTCGCCGGTCGTGATGGAGAGCACGCACGACCTCGATTTCGTGTTCTGGCTGCTGGAGCCCGCCAAACCCGTGCGCGTCTATTCGCAGGGCGCCTATGGCTACATGCAGCCGGTGAACGGCTCGCACGACGTCATGTTCACCACCGTCACGATGGACAACGGCGTGGTGGTGATGATCGGCGGCGGCTGGAATTTCCCCGAGAGCTATCACAACTACTGCTCCACCTGGATCGAGATCACCGGCACCGACGGCGCCCTGACGC
>JAXDNZ010000160.1:0-5115 GCA_034669185.1 Hyphomicrobiales bacterium | reverse complement strand
CGGAAACTATCCGTTCCGGATCGCAAACATGGTTCGCCGCGCGACAGCCGCGGCCGCGGCCGACCAAGCCCAAAGCAACGCGTCTGTTCTGACGGACGCGATGGGCAGCGGCGCCTCCCAGCTATCGGATGGCATGTCGAGGATCGCCGCCAAGCGTGCGGTCGCTCGCATCAACGCGACAAGAATGGCGCATCTCAAAGCCGCCGCCGCATCGAATGCGCCCGCAAGTCAGTCCGCACGCGGAGACAATCTGTATTTCGAGATCGATCGCATGATCAACAGCACCGTCGCGCCGCCGCGGGTGGTTGACGTCAAGAGTTGAACCCGGGAGGCGCCGGAGACCCGGCCCGCGCCGGGCATCTCGCTCAGGCGGCGGTTGCGCTTTTGGTGCTACACGCCGCCAGCAGCTCGGCGATTTCCGAAGAATGCTTCGGCCGGCTGAAGTAATAGCCCTGCATTTCCGTGCAGCGTTCGGCGCGCAAGATGTCGAGTTGCTGCTTGGTCTCGACGCCCTCCGCCGTTGTCGTCTTCCCGAGGCTGACGGCAAACCGCACCACGGCGCGTGCGATCAGGCGCGACTCGTCTCTTGCATCCAGCAGCTCGTTCACGAAGCTTCGGTCGATCTTGATCTTGTCGAACGGAAATTTCTGCAAGAAGCTCAAAGACGAATAGCCGGTGCCGAAATCGTCGAGCGCGATCCGCACTCCCAGTGCGTGCAACTGGCGCAGCGTCGTGAAGGCGGCCTCGCTGTCGAGCATCATGACCGACTCGGTGACCTCGAGCTCGAGCCTGTCTGGCGTGATGCCCGAATCGGCAAGCGCTCGGACGACCACCGGCACCAGCTCCTTGCTCCTGAACTGGGCGGGCGAAAGATTGACCGCGATCCGAAGTGCGGCAGGCCAGGTCGCCGCTTGCCGGCACGCGGTTCTCAGCACCCATTCGCCGAGCGGCACGATCACACCGGTCTCCTCGGCAAGCGGGATGAAATCCGCGGGCGAGATCAGGCCGCGCGTCGGGTGATGCCAGCGCAATAGCGCTTCGCAGCCGCTGATTTCGCCGCTCGCGAGATTGACGAAGGGCTGGAAGTAAAGCTCGAACTCGCCGTTCACGAGCGCATCGCGCATGTCACGCTCGAGATCGCGCCGCTCCTGCATCAGCCGATCCATCTCGGGCTCAAAGAACCGATGCGTGCCGCGCCCACCGCCCTTGGCACGATAAAGCGCGAGGTCCGCGTTCCTCAGGATATCGTCGCAATCGGTGCCATCGCCTGGCGCGACCGCGATCCCGATGCTTGTTCCGATGATCACCTGATGGTCGCCCAGATCGAAGACTGTCGACAGGGCGCGCTGAATTCTCTCGGCGACGGCGGTGGCCTCGACGCCGGGGTCGGCCATCTCCTCGATGATGGCGAACTCGTCGCCGCCCAAGCGAGCCACCGTGGCGGTCTCTCTGGTGCATGAGCGCAGGCGGCCGGCAACGGCTTTGAGCAGCGCGTCACCCACCGGATGTCCGAGCGTATCGTTGACCTCCTTGAAGCGATCGAGATCGAGCATGAGCACCGCGATGCTGCGATCCCCACGCTGCATGCCCGCCAGGGCGCGTTCCAGTCGCTCTCGCAGCACGACCCGGTTTGGCAGCGAAGTCAGCGCATCATGCTGGGCCATGTAGGCGATCCTGGCTTCCGAGCGCTGCTGCTCGGTCACGTCGAGGTGCGTTGCAACCCAGCCGCCTCCCGCCATCGGCTGGCGGGTGACACAGATCAGGCGCCCATCGGCCAACTCGTCGATCCGGCGCGAGGGCGTATCGGGCGGCAATGCAGCCAGTGCCGCGATCTTCTGCTCGGCGGCACCATCATCGTTCTCGCCTTTGAGAACGCCGTGCAAGACGCGGTGCCTGATGATGGCGGCATGGGGCGTGCCGGTCTGCAGCAATTCCGGCGGCAGGCCATACATCTTGGCATAGCGGTCATTGCAAACGACCAGCCGTTTGTCCGCATCGAACATGCACAGGCCCTCGCCCATGTTGTCCAACGCCATATCGAACCGTCGATTCTGGATGCGGAACTCTTCCTCACGCTGCCGGCGCATCTGGTTTTCCATGAGCGCCGTTGACGCCAGCGCGGACAGAACGATCGCCAATGTGGCGGCGGATACCGCCACCACCATCAGCGAGCCGTAGATCGGCGATGACAGAACAAAAGCGGCCGGGTCCGGCAGAATGGTCAAGGCGCCCATGCCGGTGAAATGCAGGCCGCAAATCGCCAAAGCGAAGAGCCCTGCCGCGACCCATGGCGCGCGCCGACCCTTCCATTCGTGAAACGCGACCAAGGCGATCGAGGCCAGCACCGCGCCCGTAATCAAGGACACGATGACAAGCACGACGTCCCACTTCAGGCTACCCGGAACGACGACTGCCCACATGCCGACGTAGTGCATCATGCCGATGCCTGCGCCGATGACCGCACCGCCGATGGCGGCCTGCCGGCGACGAGCGCCCGCCGCGATAGCAAAACCGGATGTCGTTGCGACGATTGCGGTGAGCAATGAGCCTGCGGTCGTGACGGGATCGTAGGCGACCGGGACGCCGCTCTCATAGGCGAGCATCGCGATGAAATGGGTCGCCCAGATACCGGAGGCGCTGCAGATGCCGGTGAGGAGAAGCAAACTCGACCGCCGCAGACCCCGGCTCGCCGCCACGTGCGAATAGATATTGAATGAGGCCAGCGCGGCGGCGGCGCAGATGAACGCCGCGAGCGCCACCAGCCGATAGTCGTGTTGCGCCGTCAAGCAGGATAGAACGCGATACAACGCTGCTTCCCCCTGGTACCGGAGGTTGCAGGCTATCGAGACTCGCCGAATGCGGACTTAAGCCGCTTTCGCTAAACCCGGAGTTGGACGGCTTTTCGGCAGACAGAATTGCCGCTTCGTTAAGAAATTATCGACAAGCCGATGTGGCTAGAGCTTGTGCCCCTTCTTGCGCAGCTCGTCGGTCATCTTGTCGCGCAAGTCCTCGGCCAGCGACTGTCCGAACTTCTGTCCGACCGTCATGCTGTCCTGCATGATCCTCGGCATGTTCTGCAGAAACTTCTGCCCCGCCGGTCCCTTGTAGAAGTCCCCGATCTGCCGCAGCTCGTCGGCCGTGAAGTGGGCCGCGTAGACCGTCGCGATCGCATCGACGAACTCGCCCATGCGCGCGTTCGCCGCCGCCACGAGCTGCGGCAGCGTGGCGTCGTAGTCCTTCTCCACCTCCGGCCGCCCCTGCGCGATGGCAGGCTTGAGTTGCTGCATGATCATCGGAAACAGCGTCCTGAGCTGATCCGCGGCGCGCATGGTGACGACCAGCTCCTTTGCGGCTGCCAGCGTCTCGGGCGATGCAGACGGCGCCTGTGCGCGCGCCGGCTGGACCATAAGCACCGCGGCGACGAGCCAAACGACAATGACGAACGGACGGCGCAGCATGCGACTCTCCTGAATGATGATGTCCCAGTGTTGCCGCTGCGCGGCCACGAGGCAAGTCGCCGCGCCGCATCCTCGCCGCTGCGCGGCGCCCCGGATGACCGAAGTAGCGACCAAAGTGTGACCCGGCTCGCCTTGTCGCGGCGCGATGGCGCGTCGCATAATACGCCCACGAGGGAACGAACCATGGGCTGGCGAACGGCCGCCCGCGTGCGTCGGAGGGTCACGATGTCCGAGAAGCTTTACGACGTCCCGGCCGAATGGAAGAGCCGCGCCTACCTCGACGACGCGAAGTACCGCGAGATGTACGCGCGCTCGATCAAGGACCCGGACGGCTTCTGGCGCGACGAGGCAAAGCGCCTGCACTGGTACAAGGCGCCCACGAAAATCAGGAACACGAGCTTTGGTCCCGGCGACGTCTCGATCAAATGGTTCGAGGACGGCGTCACCAACGTCGCCTACAACTGCATCGACCGGCATCTGCCCACGCGCGCCAACCAGGTCGCGATCATCTGGGAAGGCGACGATCCCAAGGACGACAAGAAGATCACCTATCAGGAACTGCACGACGAGGTGTGCCGGATGGCCAACATCCTGCGCAACCGCGACGTCGCCAAGGGTGACCGCGTCACCATCTACATGCCGATGATCCCGGAGGCGGCCTACGCGATGCTCGCCTGCGCGCGGCTGGGTGCGATCCACTCCGTGGTGTTCGGCGGCTTCTCGCCCGATTCGCTGGCCGGCCGCATCGAGGATTGCGGCTCCAAGGTCATCATCACCGCCGACGAGGGTATCCGCGGCGGGCGCAAGATTCCACTTAAGGCCAACACCGACGCGGCGATCGCCAAGGTCGCAAATAATGGATTCGCGGTCGATCACGTCATCGTCGTGCGTCGCACCGGGGCAAAGGTCGAGATGGATCCGGTGCGCGACGTCTACTACCACCTCGCCGCCGAGGTGGTGACGGACGAGTGTCCGTGCGAGCACATGAACGCGGAAGACCCGCTGTTCATCCTCTACACGTCGGGCTCGACCGGCAAGCCGAAGGGCGTGCTGCACACCACCGCGGGCTACAATCTGTTCGCCGCGATGACGCATCAATACGTGTTCGATTATCACGACGGCGACATCTATTGGTGCACCGCCGACGTCGGCTGGGTAACGGGCCACTCGTATATTCTGTACGGTCCGCTCTCGAACGGCGCGACCACGCTGATGTTCGAAGGCATTCCGAACTATCCGTCGAACGCCCGCTTCTGGGAGGTGATCGACAAGCACAAGGTCAACATCTTCTACACCGCGCCGACCGCGATCCGCGCGCTGATGCAGGCGGGTGAGGAGCCGGTGAAGAAGACCTCGCGCCAATCGCTGCGCCTGCTCGGCAGCGTCGGCGAACCGATCAACCCGGAAGCCTGGGAGTGGTACTACCGCGTGGTCGGCGACAACCGCTGCCCGATCGTCGATACCTGGTGGCAGACCGAGACCGGCGGCCACATGATCACGCCCATCCCCGGCGCGATCCCCACCAAGCCCGGCAGCGCCACGCTTCCGTTCTTCGGTGTGGATGCGGCGGTGGTCGATGACGAGGGCAACGAAGTCCCGCCGAATGTCGGCGGCAAGCTGGTCATCCGCCAGCCGTGGCCGTCCATGATGCGCAGCA
>JAXDNZ010000159.1:0-7369 GCA_034669185.1 Hyphomicrobiales bacterium | reverse complement strand
GCGCAGCGATCGAGGCGGCCGCGAAGGTGCTGGCCGCGGCGAAGCGTCCCGTCATCATGGCGGGCGATGCGGTGGCGCAAAGCCGCGCGCTCGCCGAACTGGTCGAGCTGGCCGAACTGATCGGCGCCCCGGTCTACGCCGAACTCATCTCCAATACGGCGTCGTTCCCGTCGAGCCATCCGCTATTCCGCGGCGCGATGGGCCGTTCGCAACCGGCGATGCGCAAGATCTTCGACCAGCATGACGTGCTGTTCTCGGTCGGTGCCGACCTGTTCGCGCTGTCGCTGCCGTCCGACGTGGCGCCGGTCTCGGCCGACCTGAGGATGATCCACCTCGACATCGACCCGTGGGAGCTGGGCAAGAACTATCCGGCCGAGGTCGCGATCCTGGGCGACCCGAAGGGGACGCTGCCCGAGCTCACGGCCGCGATCCGCGCCGCGATGCCGGACGCCGCGCAGGGCGCGGCGCGCGAGCGCCTGAAGTCCGCCGGCGCCGCGACCAAGGCGGAGCTTGAGAAACTCAAGGCCCGCGCGGCGTCGCTCGCGGGCGAAACGCCGATCCATCCGCTCGCGCTGATCAACGCGATCGGTGAAATCCTGCCCAAGGACACCGTGGTGATCGACGAGAGCGTGTCGTCGAGCGGCGGGCTGCGGCAGCTGGTGAAAAGCGACGATGCGCAGAGTTTCTTCGGCCTGCGCGGCGGCGGCATCGGCTGGGGCCTGCCGGCCGCGGTCGGCGTCAAGATCGCGCTCCCCGACCGGCCCGTCATCGCGCTCGTCGGCGACGGCAGCGCGATGTACACGATCCAGGCGCTCTGGACCGCCGCGCGCTACAAGGTCGGCGTCGTGTTCGTGATCTTCAACAATACCTCCTACCGCATCCTCAAGCAGCGCGTGTTTGCCCAACGCGGGTACGCGGCCCAGCTCGATACGTATGTGGGCATGGAGCTGAACAATCCGGCGATCGACTATGTGGGGCTCGCCCGCTCGCTCGGCATCCCCGGCGAGCGCGCCAAGACCGTGCATGATGCGACCGACCTGATTGCGAAAGCGCTCGCGGGCGGCGGTCCGATGCTGATCGACGTGGAACTCGCGCGCGAGTTCAAATAGACGAAAACAAGAAAACAAGGGACGGACCGATGCCCGAGCGATTGCTGCCGACGACGGTCGTCGGCTCCTACCCGCAGCCCGCGTGGCTTGTCAATTTCGACGTGCTCAAATCACAGACCGTGCCGCGCGTGCGCGTCAAGGAGATGTGGCGCGTTCCCGATCAGTACCTTGAGCAGGCGCAGGACGATGCGACGCTGATCGCGATCCGCGACATGGAGCGCGCCGGCATCGACATCATCACTGATGGCGAAATGCGGCGCGAAAGCTACTCCAACCGCTTCGCCACCGCGCTCGAAGGCATCGACGTCGACAAGCCCGCGGTTGTCAAGAACCGCGCCGGCGTCGATACCGTGATGCCGCGCGTGGTCGGCAAGGTGCGCCGCGCCGGCCCGGTCGAAGTGCGCGACATGGCGTTCCTGCGCCGCAACACCGAGCGCAAGGCGAAGATCACGTTGCCCGGCCCGTTCACGATGACCCAGCAGGCCAAGAACGAGTTCTACAAGGATGCCGAAGAGCTCGCGCTGGACTTTGCCGTCGCGGTGAACGAGGAAGCGCGCGACCTGCAAGCCGCGGGCGCCGATGTCATTCAGCTGGATGAGCCGTGGCTGCGCAACGATCCGGAAGGCGCCAAGCGGTATGCCGTCAGGGCGATCAACCGTGCGCTCGAGGGCATCACGGTGCCGACCGTGATCCACCTGTGTTTCGGCTACGCGTTCCTCGTCAGCAACAAGCCGACCTCGTATTTCTTCTTGTCCGAGCTGGCCGATACCGTCGCGCAGCAGGTGTCGATCGAGGCGGCGCAGCCCAGGATCGATCTCGGCGTGCTGAAGGACTTGTCCTCGAAGACGATCATGCTCGGCGTGATCAATCTCGGCGACCAGGTCGTCGAACGTCCCGCGCAGGTCGCGGAGCGCATCCGCACCGGGCTGAAGTACGTCGCAGCCGACCGGCTGGTGCCCGCGCCGGATTGCGGCATGAAGTATCTCACGCGCGAGGTCGCGTTCGGCAAGCTCAAGGCGCTCGCCGACGGCGCCGCGATCGTGCGCGGGGAGCTCAGCTAATCCCGCTCGCGGGCATGAGCGGAGGAAGAGCTACTCCGCCGGCTGCTGCGAGGGCTTGATCAACGCTTGCGGGCCCTTGCCGCCGACCTTTCGGTGGAGCTTGTCGAGCAACAGGTAGATCACCGGCGTCGTGTAGAGCGTGAGGATCTGCGACACCAGCAGTCCGCCGATGATCGTGATTCCGAGCGGGCGCCGCAGCTCCGCTCCCGGACCGCTCGCGATCACGAGCGGTACCGCGCCGAGAAGCGCCGCGAGCGTCGTCATCAGGATCGGCCGGAAACGCTCCAAGCAGGCTTCGTAGATCGCCTGTTCGGGCGGCAGGCCGCGGTTGCGCTCGGCGTCGAGCGCGAAGTCCACCAGCATGATGCCGTTCTTCTTCACGATCCCGATCAGCAGGATGATGCCGATGAAGGCGATGATCGTCAGCTCCGCGCCGAACACGCGCAGTGCGAGCAGCGCGCCCAGACCCGCGGAGGGGAGGGTGGAGATGATGGTAAGGGGATGGGCGAGGCTCTCGTAGAGAACCCCGAGCACGATGTAGACGGCGACCAGCGCGGCGAGGATGAGCAGCGGCTGTGCGCCGGCCGATTGCGCCTGCGCCTTCGCGTCGCCGGCGAACTCGGCCTGCACGATGTCCGGCATGCGCAGTTCGAGAATGGCCTGGCGCACGTCGTCCGCCGCTGTTTCAAGGGCGACGCCTTCGCGCAGCCCGAACGAGATGGTCACGGCCGGAAACTGGCCTTGATGGTTGATCACCAGTGGCGCGATCGACCGCTCGAACTTCGCCACATTCGAGAGCGGGACCTGCGCGTTGTTGGCGCCGTGGACATAGATACGCGAGAGGTCGTTGGGATCGCGCGTGTATTGCGGGTCGAGCTCGAGAATGACGCGGTACTGATTGCGCTGGGTGTAGATGGTCGAGACCTGACGTTGCGCGTATGCGTCGGCCAGCGCGGCGTCGATATCCTGGATGCGCACCCCGAGGCGGGCCGCCGTGGGGCGGTCGATCGTTACGTTGAGCTGGAAGCCGCCCTGCTCGCGATCGGTATTCACGTCGACGACGCCGGCGACCGTCTTCACGCGCTCGACCGCCTTGGGCACCCACTTCAGGAGCTCGTCGAGATCCGAGCTCCACAGCGTGAACTGGAACTGCGAGCGGCCCTGACGGCCGCCGATGCGCACGTCCTGCGCCGGGAACATGTAGACCTCGATGCCCGGGATGTTCGCGAGCTTCGGGCGCAGCCGGTCGATGACGCGCTGCGAGGAGATGCCGCCGCGCTCTTCCAGCGGCTTCAGGCTGACGAACATGCGGCCCTGGTTGACCGACGCGTTCCATCCGGTGGCGCCGATCGAGGAGCCGACGCCGGCGACCGCCGGATCGGCCAGCACGATCTCGAGCGCCCGCTTCTGCAGCTCCACCATCGCCTGATAGGAGATATCCGGCGATGCGCGGGTCGAGGTGAACAGCAGCCCGGTGTCGTCCTGCGGGAAGAAGCCCTTCGGCGTCTTGATGTAGAGGTCCGCCGTCAAGGCGATCGTCGCCGCCATCACGACCAGCATCAGCACCCGGTGCTCCAGCAGGACGCGCAGGCTCGTCCCGTAGGCGCGGATCATGCGCGAGAGCACCCATTCGACCACCCGGTCAAAACGCGTCTCCGTCGCGCTGGTCGCGCCGCGGACGTAATGCGCGCAGATCATCGGGGTGACGGTGAGCGACACGACGGTCGAGATCAGGATGGCGAACGTGAGCGTGACTGAAAACTCGCGGAACGCGCGCCCGACGATCCCTCCCATGAACAACAGCGGGATGAAGGCCGCGATCAGCGAGACGCTGATCGAGATCACGGTGAAGCCGATCTGGCGCGCGCCTTCGAGCGTCGCCCGGAACGGCGAAAGGCCTTTCTCCAGATTGCGGAACACGTTCTCGATCATCACGATCGCGTCGTCGACCACGAAGCCGACCGAGACTGCGAGCGCCATCAGCGACAGGTTGTCGATCGAGAACCCCGCGACCCACATCAGCGCGCAGGTGCCGGCGAGCGAGAGCGGCACCGTGACGCCGGCGGCAAAAGTCGGCGCCGCGCGCCGCAGGAACAGGAACACGACCAGCATCACCAGCCCGATCGTGCCGGCGAGCGTGAGCTGCATGTCGGCGACGCTGGCGCGGATGGTGCCGGTGCGGTCGGACAGGATCGAAATGTCGATGTCGCTCGGGATCCAGCGCTTGATCTCGGGGAGCAGGGCGCGAATCTGGTCGACGGTGTCGATGACGTTGGCGTCGCCCTGCTTGGTGATGATGATGAGCACCGCCGGATCGCGGTTGAACCACGCGGCGGAACGGCTGTTTCGCGTGCCCTGCTCGATGGTCGCGATGTCGGAGAGCCGCACGACGTTGCCGTTTGCGACCTTGACGACCAGCGACTTGTAGTCGGGGGCGCGCCGGAGCTGGTCGTTGATGCCGATCGTCTCGGAGAGCTCGGTGCCGTCGAGCACGCCGAGCGGGCTCTGCGCGTTGGCGCTCGCGATCGCATTGCGCACGTCTTCGAGCGCGATGCCGGCGGCCGCGATGGCGCCGGGGTTGACGCGCACGCGCACGGCGGGTTGCTCGGCGCCCGCGACCGATACGTCGGCGACCCCCGTCACCTGCGCGATGCGCTGCGCCAGGACCGTGTCGGCGGCATCGTAAATCGCGCTCGGCAATACGGTCTTCGAGGTGAGTGCGAGGATCAGCACCGGCGACGCGGACGGGTTCACCTTGCGGAACGTCGGGAGCGAAGGCAGGTCGGACGGCAGGTCGGTCAGCGAGGCATTGAGCGCGGCCTGCACGTCGCGCGCCGCACCGTCGATGCTGCGCGACAGGTCGAACTGCACGGTGATCGAGGTCGCGCCGAGCGAAGAGACCGAGGTGATCTCCGTCACTCCCGCGATGGTGCCGAGCTGGCGCTCGAGCGGGGCCGCGACTGTCGCCGCCATGATCGCGGGATCGGCGCCCGGCCGGCTCGCCGACACCCGGATCGTTGCGAGCTCGACGTTCGGCATGCTGGCGACCGGCAGGAAGCGATAGGCGACAATGCCGATCAGCAGCAGCCCGACCGCCAGCAGCGTGGTGCCGACCGGCCGGACGATGAACGGGTAGGAGAAATTCATCCTACTCGGCCCCTTGCGGATAGACCGTGGCCGAGCCGGTTCCGCTGATGCGGACCTTCAGCCGCTCCATCGCCAGATAGATCACCGGGGTCGTGTAGAGCGTGAGCAGCTGGCTCAGCAGCAGGCCGCCGATGATGGTCACGCCGAGCGGGAAGCGCAGCTCCGAGCCGGTGCCGCCTTCGAGCGCGAGCGGCAATGCGCCGAACAGCGCGGCGAGCGTCGTCATCATGATCGGCCGGAAACGCAGCATCGATGCCTGCACGATCGCGTCGCGCGGCGACATGCCTTTGTTGCGCTCGGCTTCGAGCGCGAAGTCGATCATCATGATGGCGTTTTTCTTGACGATGCCCATCAGCAGCACGATGCCGATCAGCGCGATGACCGAGAGGTCCTGGCCGACCAGCATCAGCGCGAGCAGCGCGCCGACGCCCGCGGACGGCAGCGTCGAGAGGATCGTCATCGGGTGGACGAAGCTTTCGTACAGGACACCGAGCACGATGTAGATCGTCACCACGGCCGCAAGGATCAACCACGGCTCGCCGGCGAGAGACTTGGCAAACTCGGCCGTGTCGCCCGAGTAGCTGCCGATGACGGACGACGGCATGCCGATCGTCTGCTCGGCTGCCGAGATGACGGCGACCGCCTCGCCCAAGGCCGTGCCCGGTGCCAAGTTGAAGCTGAGGGTCACCGACGGGAACTGCTCCTGATGCGCGATCGCGAGCGGCGCCGTGGTCCGCGTCATCTCGGCGATCGCGCTCAGGGGGATCTGCGCGCTCGCGCTCCCCGCAACGGCGGTGCTGACCGGCTGCGACGGTTGTGCGCTCGAGGTCGAAAGCGGCTGGCTCGGCGCGTTCGCCGGCACGTAGATCTTCGCCAGCGCCGATGGGTCGCGCTGGTATCGCGGCGCGGCTTCCAGAATCACCCGATACTGGTTCGCCTGCCCGTAGATCGTGGAAATCTGCCGCTGGCCGAACGCATCGTTGAGCGTGTCGTTGATCACCTGCATCGAGATGCCGAGGCGGCCGGCCTTCTCGCGGTCGACGTTGATGAAGGCGCGCAGTCCGCCCTCCTGCGCCTCCGAGGACACGTCCTGCAAGGTCGGATTGGCGCGCAATTCCTTCACGAGCTGGTCCGACCACTTGATGACTTCCGCCGCATCGGTCGCAACCAGCGTGTATTGGTACTGAGCGCGGCTCACGCGCGTCGAAATCTGGATGTCCTGCACCGGCTGGAAGTAGACCACCATGCCGGGAATGTTGGCGACCTGCTGCTTGAGCCGGCCGATGATCTGCGGGACCACTTCTAGCCGCTCGTCGCGCGGCCGGAGCGTGATCGCGAGCCGTCCGGCGTTCGGCGTGGCGTTGAGCGGGCTGACGCCGACAACCGACACCACGTCGGTCACGTTCGGGTCTTTGCGGATCGTGTCGGCGACCAGCGTCTGCAGCCGCTGCATTTCGGTGAACGACACCTCGACGCCGGCCTCGGTCACCGCGGTGATGAGGCCGGTATCCTGCAGCGGCAGGAAACCCTTCGGTACCACGACGTAGAGCCAGATCGTCGCCGCGACCGTGATGGCGGTCGCGATCAGCGTCGCCGGCTGATGGAGCAGCACCCACTCGACGCTGCGGCCGTAGGCGGCGACCGTGTCGTCGACGAGGCTGTTGAACCAGCGCGTGACCTTGTTGCCGCCCTCGTGGCTCTCGGGACGCAGCAGCTTGGCGCACATCTTCGGCGTCAAGGTGAGCGACACGATGGCCGAGACCACGACCGCAATCGTGAGCGTGAGCGCGAACTCGCGGAACATGCGGCCGACGAGGCCGGTCATGAACAACAGCGGGATGAACACCGCGATCAGCGAGAACGTCAGCGAGATGATGGTGAAGCCGATCTCGCGCGCGCCGTGCAGGGCGGCCTGCATCGGCGACTCGCCTTCCTCCATGTGGCGCACGACGTTCTCGATCATCACGATCGCGTCGTCGACCACGAAGCCGGTCCCGATCGTGAGCGCCATCAGCGACAGGTTGTCGAGCGAGAAGCCGCAGAACCACATCA
>JAXDNZ010000158.1:0-3367 GCA_034669185.1 Hyphomicrobiales bacterium | reverse complement strand
TGGTAGGATGACGAAATTCCGGCTTCGAGCAGAAACGGACCGGCGTTCCCGTAACCCTGGTCGTCAGTGCCGATTGCCAGCGGCGTGCCGTGAGCCATGCCGGTGATGGTGTAGGACTCGACGACGTCGACACCATTGTTGCGCCAGACTTTGTGCGGATAGCCGTCGACCTTGTCTTCGACGGGCGCCGAACTGTTCCCGTGCACATCGGTCCATTGCTGAATGATGGCGTCGGCGTTCGCCGGCTTGACGGTCGTATCCATGTCTCCATGCCACACCGATACGCGCGGCCAAGGGCCGCGACGCGGCGATGCGCGTCGCACGAGATCGCCCCACGCCCGTGCGGCGCGCGGCCGCCCCTGAAACATGCTTTCGAACGCCTCCTGGACATTGCCCGCCGTTCCATACGGCAGTCCCGCGATGATCGCGCCGGCGGCGAACACTTCCGGGTATGCCGCCAGCATGGCCGATGTCATCGCGCCGCCGGCGGAAAGCCCGGTGATGAAAACACGCCTGCGGTCGATGCCATGCGCACCGATCGTCTTTTCGATCATCTGGCGGATGGAAAGCGCTTCGCCGCGATCGCGCGCGGTGTCGCCAGGCAGAAACCAGTTGAAGCAGGTCTTCGGGTTGTTTGCCGCCGTCTGTTCCGGCAGCAGAAGTACGAAACCGTAGCGATCGGCGAGGGTCGACCAGCCCGCGCCGAGATCGTAACTCGACGCCGACTGCGTGCAGCCGTGCAGAACAACGACGAGTGCCGGCGACGGACCGACATGCTTTGGCGCGTAGGTGAACATCCGCAGCGCACCGGGATTTGCACCGAAGCCGGTCAGTTCGGTGAGATGATCCGCCGCCGCGGCCCCGGCCGCGCCCCGCGCTACCGCGGTGGTTTGAAGCATGGTCGACCAATGGCGGCGATAACGAGCCAGAGCCGAAAGCGTTTGTCCGAGTTTGCGCACGCGGTGTTCCTTGTGTGTCGAAGGTCTCTAACGCGCACCCACGCCAATGGTTGCTGCGTTGCACTATATTAATGTTGCAACGCAGCATATAAGCGCGGTTTCTCTGGCGACGATTTTTTCCCTCGTGGTGGGCGGTGGAACATGTGCCGTCGGGGATGGTCAGGGCGTTCGGGCTTGCGCTATGAGAGCCACGATCTAGCCAAGAAACAAGGAGGGCCGCATGAACCTCACAGAACTCAACAAGGTGGCCGAGGCCATGGTCGCGCCCGGGCGCGGTATCCTGGCGGCCGATGAATCCTCAGGGACCATCAAGAAGCGCTTTGACGCGATCGGCGTCGAGAACACCGAGAATAACCGGCGCGACTATCGCGAGATGATGTTCCGCACCAGCGAGGCGATGTCGAAGTACGTCTCCGGCGTGATCCTCTACGACGAGACCATCCGGCAAAAGGCCAAGGACGGTACGCCGCTGGTCAAGCTGATCGAGCAGGCGGGCTCCCTGCCAGGCATCAAGGTCGACAAGGGCACGAAGCCACTGCCGTTCTGCCCGGGCGAGGTGATCACCGAAGGGCTCGACGGTCTGCGCGAGCGGCTGGCCGAATATCGCGGCCTTGGTGCCAAGTTCGCCAAATGGCGCGCCGTCATCGACATCGGTGCCGGCATCCCGAGCTATGCGGCCGTCAAGGCGAACGCGCACGCGCTCGCGCGCTACGCGGCACTCTGCCAGGACGAGCAGATTGTGCCGATTGTCGAGCCGGAAGTGCTGATGGACGGCGATCACGACATCGACCGCTGCTACACGGTCAGCGAATGGGTCCTCAAGACGACCTTCGAGGAGCTCTACTACAACCGTGTCGCGCTCGAAGGCATGGTGCTCAAACCCAACATGGCGATCGCCGGCAAGAAGGCGGGCAAGCGCGCCTCGGTCGAGGAAGTCGCCGACAAGACCGTTCGGCTGCTCAAGGCCTGCGTGCCAGCCGCGGTGCCGGGTATCGCCTTCCTCTCCGGCGGTCAGTCCGACGAGGAGGCAACCGCGCACCTCGACGCGATGAACAAGCTCGGGCCGCTGCCATGGAAGCTTACATTCAGCTATGGCCGCGCCTTGCAGGCGGCGCCGCAGAAGGCGTGGAGCGGGAGGCCAGAGAACGTCGCGGCCGCGCAGCGCGCCTTCGCCCATCGCGCGCGCATGAACGGCCTCGCCGCGCGCGGCGAGTGGAAGCGAGACCTCGAAAAGAAGGCGGCTTAACCTTTTTGCCGCATTCTGCGCGGCGATGAACGATCGCCGCCATTCCGCCCGAATGGGCTCGCATGCGGGCAGCATGGGTACACCGGGCCGCAAAGCAGTTCCGCCGCGCGTTGCGCCGCGCCTCTATCTCGTCACGCCGCCGGTCGGCGATCCGGCTCTGTGCGCGCAGGATCTTGCGGCCGCGCTGGAGGCGGCCGATGTCGCCGCGGTGCTGATGCGGTTCGCCCCGGGCGATGACCGTACGCTGATCAAGCGGGTCAAGGCGCTGACCCCGATCGTGCAGGATCGCGGCGCCGCACTTATGCTCGAGGGACATACCGACATCGTAGTGCGCGCCGGCGCGGATGGGGCGCATCTACCCGACATCGATGCGTTCAGTGCCGCGCTTTCCATGCTCAAGCCGCAGCGCATCGCCGGGTGCGGCGGGCTTAAGACCCGCCATGACGCGATGCTCGCCGCTGAAGCCGGCGCTGACTACGTGATGTTCGGCGAGCCCGATGCCGATGGACGGCGTCCGGGATTCGACGCCGTGCTGGAGCGCGTCTCCTGGTGGGCCGAAGTGTTCGAGGCGCCGTGCGTCGGTTTCGCCGCGAGCCTCGATGAGGTCGAGGCGCTCGTGCAGTCAGGCGCCGATTTCATCGCGATCGGCGATCCTCTCTGGAACGATGCGGCAACCATCAGGGAAGCGGCGCGCCGGCTCGCGGTCGGGGAGGCGGTGCAATGACGCTGCTTCGCGCGATCCTGGTGGCCAGTCTTGCGAGCTGCTTGTCGGCTTCATCCGTTTCGGCACAGCCGATGCAGATCGTGCCGCCAGCCGCGCAGACCAAGCCGCCGGCGCCGGTCATGCACACGGCGCCTGAGAAGAAAGCACCGAAGCGCCCGACCGCGAAACGGCCGGACGCGCCTGCGGTGGTGAAAACCGAACCCGTCACCCCGCCCCCAGTCGACCCGGCGCAAAATCAGACAACCGCTTTGCGTCCATCCCTCCCGGCGACGGGTCCGCAGCCCGACATCGCGTTCGGCGCGTATCAGCGTGGCGAGTATCTCGCGGCCTTCAAGGAAGCGAGCCGCCGCGCGAGCGAGCAGGGCGATCCGGTCGCCATGACGCTGATCGGCGACCTCTATGCCAACGGGTACGGCGTCCCGAAGGACGAAAAGAAGG
>JAXDNZ010000157.1:0-3419 GCA_034669185.1 Hyphomicrobiales bacterium | reverse complement strand
CGCCGCATGGCCTATATCGACGAAGGGCAGGGCGATGCGATCGTCTTCCAGCACGGCAATCCGACGTCGTCCTATCTCTGGCGCAACGTGATGCCGCATTGCGAAGGGCTCGGGCGGCTGATCGCCTGCGACCTAATCGGCATGGGGGACTCAGACAAGCTGCTGTGTTCGGGGCCGTCGCGTTACACCTATGCGGAACAGCGCGAGTATCTGTTCGCGCTGTGGGATGCGGTCGGGCTCGGCGACAGGGTCATCTTCGTCATCCACGACTGGGGCTCGGCGCTCGGTTTCGAGTGGGCCAACGCCAATCGCAACCGCGTCGCCGGCGTCGCCTACATGGAAGGCATCGTCACGCCGGTGACCTGGGCGGACTGGCCCGAGAACGCGCGCCGCGCGTTCCAGGGCTTTCGCTCCGAAGGCGGCGAGGACATGATCCTTGCCAAGAACATCTTCGTCGAGCGCGTGCTGCCGGGCTCGGTGCTGCGCAAGCTCAGCGACGAGGAGATGGCGGAGTATCGCCGGCCGTTCCTGCAAGCCGGCGAGGACCGCCGCCCGACGCTCACCTGGCCGCGCCAGATCCCGATCGAGGGTGAACCGGCGGACGTCGCGAAAGTCGTCGCGGACTATTCCGCCTGGCTCGCCGCGTCCGGCGTGCCGAAGCTGTTCATCAAGGCCGAGCCCGGCTCGATCCTCACCGGCCGCCAGCGCGAGGTGTGCCGCGCGTGGCCGAACCAGCAGGAAGTGACCGTGAGGGGCCTGCACTTCATCCAGGAAGACTCACCGGACGAGATCGGGCAGGCCGTCGCGGATTTCGTGCGACGCGTGCGCGCTACACCGGCTTGAGCACGTGGATGACGCGGCTTGCCACCATGTCCTTCGTTTTCGCGCCGTAGTCCTTCATGTGCGGGGCGGCGGCGTGCGCCTTGAGCGCGTCCTCGCTCTCCCACTTCTCGACCACCACGAACGCGTCCGGCCCGTAGGCTGCCGTGCCCATGGTCTCGACGTCGACCGCCGCGCCGTATTCGATGCAGCCGGCTTCCGCCAGCACCGTCGGCCGGTTCGCCGCGAAGGCCTTGAGCACGGCGGCGCGCTGGCCCGGTTTGGCGGTGATGATGGCGAGAACGTGGATCACGGGATTTCCTCCGGGTTTCTTGCGATGAAAGCCGCAAGCTATATCATTCCGCACGTGCTCGCACCGCCCTGCGGATTTCTGCTAGAACCAGTTCCAGAAACGAGAGCGAGATCAGGAATCCGACATGGCGGAACGCTCATTCAGCAAGGAAGTCGAGGCGCTGAAGCTCGGCGACGGCGAGACCTTTCGCGGCGAGGGCATCCTCGCGGTGACCAAGGCGCTGCTGCAGTCCGGCGTCGCCTATGTGGGCGGTTACCAGGGCGCGCCGGTGTCGCACCTGATCGACGTGCTGGTCGACGCCGAGGACATCATGGCGGAGCTCGGCGTGCATCTGGAGACCTGCACCAACGAAGCTTCGGCCGCCGCCATGCTCGGCGCCTCGATCAGCTATCCGATGCGCGGCGCCGTCACCTGGAAATCGATTGTCGGCACCAATGTGGCGGCCGACGCACTGTCGAACCTGTCGTCGCCCGGCGTGATCGGCGGCGCGATGATCATCATCGGCGAGGACTACGGCGAGGGCGCGAGCATCATCCAGGAGCGCTCGTATGCCTATGCGATGAAATCCTCGATGTGGCTGCTTGATCCGCGTCCCGATCTGCCGACCATCGTGCGCATGGTCGAGAACGGCTTCGAGCTCTCCGAGGCAAGCCACGCGCCCGTGATGCTGGAGCTGCGCATCCGCGCCTGCCACGTCACCGGCGCATTCACGGCGAAGGACAATCGCGCCTCCGCGCAGTCGGGCCTCAATCGGGCGGACACGCCGGCGCGCTTCGACTACGGCAAGCTATCCCACCCGCCGAGCACGTTCCTGCACGAGCGGCTGAAGATGGAGCAGAGATTGCCGGCCGCGCAGGCGTTCGCACGCGCGCACAAGCTCAATGAATTCTTCGACGGCGACCTGCACGATCTCGGCATCGTCGTACTCGGCGGGCTCACCAATACGGTTCTGCGCGCGCTCGCGCGGCTCGGCCTCGCCGACAATTTCGGCAATGCGCGCCTGCCGATCTATTGTCTAAATCTCGCCTATCCACTGATCCCCGACGAGGTGAGGTCTTTCTGCCTTGGCAAGAAGGACGTGCTGATCATCGAGGAGGGCTTCCCGGACTACGTCGAGCAGGCGGTGAACACGGAACTGCGCCGCGCCGATATCCAGACACGCATTCACGGCAAGGGCGCACTGCCGAGCGCCGGCGAATACACCGGCGAGGTCATGCTGCGCGGCCTCGCGAACTTCATCCGCGACGCGAACCCTGCCGGCCTCGATGCCGCCGCGATCGTCGCCAAGGCCGATGCGTTGCTCGGTCACAAGCCGGCGGCCGCCGCCACGGTCGGCGAACTGCCGCCGCGGCCGCCGAATTTCTGCACCGGCTGTCCCGAGCGCCCGGTGTTCGCAGCGCTCAAGCTCACGCAGCGCGACATCGGACCGACACACATCTCGACCGACATCGGCTGCCACTCGTTCGCGACCTTCGCGCCATTCTCAATGGGCAACTCGATCCTCGGTTACGGCATGTCGCTCGCCGCGGCCGCGGCGGTCACGCCCAACGTGAAAAGCCGTCCGATCTCGGTGATGGGCGACGGCGGTTTCTGGCACAACGGCCTCATCACCGGCGTCGCCAGCAACCTGTTCAACAAGAACGACGGCGTGCTGATCGTCATGCAGAACGGCTACACGTCCGCTACGGGTCAGCAATACATGCCCTCGAGCGGCACCAGCCGGCAGGGCGTAGCGCCCGGCATGGACATCGAGAAGACGCTGCGCTCGTTCGGCGTCACGTGGCTGCGCACGGTGCGCACGTATTCCGTCGCCACCATGGTGAAGACGCTAAAGGAGGCGATGCGCACGACCGCATCGGGCCTGAAGGTCATCATCGCGGACGGCGAGTGTCAGCTGGCGCGGCAGCGCCGCGTGCGCGCCGAGGATGCGGTCAAGCTCAAGGCCGGCGCGCGGGTGGTGCGCACGAAATTCGGCGTCGACGACGAGATCTGCACCGGCGACCATTCGTGCATTCGCCTCTCCGGCTGCCCGTCGCTGACCGTCAAGCCCAGCCCCGATCCGCTGCGCACCGATCCGGTCGCGGCCGTGATCGAAAGCTGCGTCGGCTGCGGGCTGTGCGGCGAGGTCGCGCACGCCGCCGTTTTGTGCCCGTCGTTCTACCGCGCCGAGGTGATCCAGAACGCGAGCGCGTGGGACCGCGTCCTGCATCGCGTGCGCCGCGCGGTCATCGCGCGGCTTGGCCCCCGCGAGGTCGCGGCGTGAGCGAGGCGCGACCCATCACGCTCC
>JAXDNZ010000156.1:0-12573 GCA_034669185.1 Hyphomicrobiales bacterium | reverse complement strand
CGGGCGTGCTCGCCAGCACGCCGCCCCGCAAGGGGCATTGTGTAGCGCCGAGCGGCGCTCCACCCCCTCGATTTTTTCGAGGGAGCTAAAGCAACCAGGGCGCAGCCCGCGCGCCATTTACAAGCGGGCGGCGGAGCGTTGGCTTCTTTCCCCTCTCCCGCAAGCGGGAGAGGGCAAGAGAAGGACCCCTCCCCCATCCCACCGCGCATGCTATCCCTCTGCGACCGGAGGAATTCATGAGCCAAGCATTCGATTTCGCGCCCTTGCTGCCCGCCAACCTGCCGCCGCCCGCGGTGCGCTGGACCGGATTGGCGAAATACAATTTCACTGGCGGCAACAACGACGCGGACGCCGTCCCGGTCGACGGGCTGATCGCGGCCGCAGAAGCGGTGCTCAAACGGGAAGGCCGCAACCTCGCCACCTACGGGCTCGCCAGCGGGCCGCAGGGCTACCGGCCGTTGCGCGACTTTCTCGTCGGCAAGCTCAAGCGCGATGCCGGCATCACCTGCACGGCCGACGACATCCTGATCGTGTCGGGCTCGCTGCAGGCACTCGACCTTGTCAACGGCGCGCTGCTGACGCGCGGCGACACGGTGATCTGCGAGAAGGATACCTATCAGGGCACTCTCACACGCTTCATGCGGCTCGGCGTCGAGGCGATCGGCATTCCGCTCGATGACGGCGGCATGCGCATGGACGCGCTCGCCAGGACGCTCGCCGACCTCAAGACGCGCGGCGTGCGGCCGAAGATGATCTACACGATCCCGACCGTGCAGAATCCGACCGCCACGATCATGAGCGAGCAGCGTCGCAGCGAACTGCTGAAGCTGTCACAGGACTACGGCGTCCCGATTTTCGAGGACGACTGCTACGCCGACCTGATCTGGGACGGCAAACGCCCGCCGGCGATCTACGCGATGAGCAAGGCCGGCGGCGTGATCCACTGCGGCTCGTTCTCGAAGTCGATCGCGCCGGCGCTGCGCGTCGGCTTTCTGGTGGCGCCGTGGGCGATCATGTCGCGCATGCTGGCGCTGAAGACCGACGCCGGCTCCGGCGCGCTCGAGCAGATGGTGCTGGCCGAATACTGCGTGCCGCATTTTTCGACGCACGTTCCGGAGCTGTGCGCCGGCTTGCGACGGAAGGTCGAAACCCTGATGGAGACGCTGAACGAGCAATTCGGAACGGCGGCCGAATTCGAAGACCCGAAGGGCGGCATCTTCCTGTGGGTGAAGCTGCCGGACAATGTCGACACCATGAAGCTTTATTCTGCGGCGCTGAAGGAAGGAGTCGCCATCAATCCGGGACCGGAGTGGTCGACCGACAAGCAGCACAGCGGCTCGCGCCTGCGGCTCTGCTTCGCAAGCCCGACGAAGGAGCAGATCCGTGAAGGTGTTGCGATCCTCGCCGAGGTGTGCCGGCGCGAATTCGGCGTGCCGACACGCAGCGCCAACGTGCAGAGGACACGGGCAGCGGCGCCATGACAAAGCCCGCGTGCCATGCTTCAGTGACGATGTGTCCTTGAATCGGTGATCCATGGCGGACAATCCGCGCGTCGTCAGCATCGGCGAAGTGATGGTGGAGCTCTCGCGCGGGCCCGAGGGGCGCTATGGGCTCGCCTATGGTGGCGACACGTTCAACACGGCGGTCTATCTGGCGCGCGCCGGCATCCCGACGACCTATGCGACGGCGCTGGGCGACGATCCTTATTCGGACGAGCTGATGGCGCTCGCGGCGGCCGAGGGCGTCGGCACCGAACTGATGCTGCGCGTGCCGGGGCGCCAGCCCGGCCTCTATCTGATCGAGACCGACGGCAAGGGCGAGCGCAAATTCTACTACTGGCGCGACACGTCGCCGGCGCGGGAGCTGTTCGAGCTCGCCGACTGGCCGACGCTCGCCGAGTCGTTGCTCTCGGCGCGGCTCGTCTATTTTTCCGGCGTTACGCTGTCGCTCTATTCCAACATCGGGCTCGGTCGCTTCCTGGCCGCGCTGGAACTGGCGCGCAAGCAGGGCGCGATCGTTGCGTTCGACGGCAATTTCCGCCCGCGCGGCTGGAAGGGCGACGTGACGCGCACCCGCACGGTGTTCACCGAGGCGCTCAAGCGCGTCGACATCGCACTGCCGACGTTCGACGACGAAGCGGTGCTATGGGGCGACACCAATCCGGCGGCGACGGTGGAGCGCCTGCAGGCGTTCGGCATCCCCGAGATCGTCGTGAAGAACGGGCCGAACAACGCACTGGTGGCGCACAAGACATCGCGCGAGGAGGTCGCCGTGCCGGAAGTCGTGGTGCCGATCGACACCACGGCGGCGGGCGACTCCTTCAACGCGGGCTATCTGGCGGCGCGGCTCAGCGGCGCGGAGCCCACGGCTGCGGTGGGCGCAGCGCACAGCCTCGCCGGGCAGGTGATCCGCCATCGCGGCGCCATCATGCCGCGCGCCGCGGCGGCGATGCACTAGCGATGGCCGGGAAAGTACGAACCGGTTTTCCGTCCACCATCGCGACCAAAAAGAATCATGGCTTGCCGACCACCATCGCCATCCAGGCACCGAGAAACGGCAGCGGCAGTGAGACGAGCACGCGCAGCCAGACCACGCGCGGCGGCATGACCGGAACCTCGAAGATGATGACGCGCTGCAGCGCAAACAACGCCCACGCGATCGTATAGGCGATCACCTGCGGCGCGCCGGCGCCGCTTTTCAAAGCGGTGGTGGCGAGCGCGAAGCCGACCACCGGGCCGCCGGGCGTGAGCGCGCCCGCGAGCGAGGCGAGGCTCAAACCGACAGCCCCCGAATTTGGACCGAGCCAGGACGCGATCAGCGCCTGCGGCAGCAGCGCCGCCAGATAGCCCGAGCCGATCACGCCGATCGCAATGCGCGGCAGCAGTTGCAGGAAGTCGCGCACGCCACCACGTATCGCATCGATGCACAATGACTGACTGCGCGACGCCGCGATGAGACCGAGCACCACCACGATCGCCCACAGCGCGAGATCGACGAGCAGGCTCATGCGGCGCCCTCGCCTTTCATCACGAATTTCGAAATGATGCGCGCCGCAAGGCCAGCAAGGATCGGCAGGGGAAGCGAGAACAGGATGCGCCAGGTCACGAAGTCGACGCCGAAGAACGGCAATTCCCAAACGATCGCGCGCGCGTAACCCAGCAACGTCCACGAGATGACGAAGGCGCAGGCCGCGCCCGCATCCGCGCCGGCGATGAGCAGCGCGCCGGCGACCGGATAGATCGTGAACGGCCCGCCGGGCAGGATCGCGCCGACGACGGTCGCGATCAGGATGCCGGTGATCCCGGAGTCCGCTCCTACCCACCGCGCCACCGCCTCGCGCGGCAAGAGCAGCGTGACGAACGCGCCCATCAAGCATCCGGCGAGGATCCGCGGCAGCATCGTGCCGAACAGGCCGACATCCTCGAGAAGGATCGCGAGGAAGCGCTCCTGGCCATCGCGCAGATAGACGACAACCCCAGCCGAGATCGCGAGCGCCGCGATGACGGCGGCCGACCAGTCGAACGGGCTGCGGGTGCGGCGGAGGGACATCAGGACGGGGCGTCAGCGGCGCAAGGCTGCGGCTTCGCGCGCCAACGCCGAGATCGCCGCGAAGTCGCCTGATGCGAGCTTGTCTTTCGGCGCGACCCAGGAGCCGCCGACCGCGAGCACGTTGGGGCACGCGAGGTATGCGGCCGCGTTGCGCGCATCGATGCCGCCGGTCGGGCAGAACTGGATTTCCGGCAACGGCGCCGCGACCGATTTCAGCCACGCGGTCCCGCCCGAGGCCTCGGCGGGGAAGAATTTCAGCACCTTGAAGCCGCGTGCAGCAAGCGCCATCGCCTCCGAGACGGTCGCGCAACCCGGAAGAACAGGGACAGAATCCCGTGCGAATGCATCGAGAAGATCGGCCGGCGTGCCCGGACTCACGAGAAATTTCGCGCCGGCTTTCACGGCGCTCTGGACGTCAGCCGGGCGCGTCACGGTGCCGACACCGACAACGCAATCGGGCACCTCCGCGGCGATCGCCTTGACCGCGTCGAGTGCCGCCTTGGTTCGCAGCGTCACCTCAATCACCGGCAATCCACCGACGACAAGAGCGCGCGCGAGCGGCACCGCGTCGGCGGCGCGTTCAATGGTGAGGACGGGGATAACCGGCGCCCGCGTGACGATCGAAGTGGCATCACCAGGCCTGGGATTAGCGGGCATGAGCCCGTCTTATTCCGCCGGCTGCACTGCCGCAAGCCGTGCCGCGTTGCGTTCCGCGCGACGCGCCTTCCGCCGCACGCGGCACGCCGCGAGGTTCGCGATCGCCATCAGGGCAGCCGGCGTGACGATGAGCGTCAACACCGTCGCAAAGCCGAGGCCGAACACGATCGCCGTCGACAGATTGATCCACCATTGCGTCGCCGGCGCCCCGATGGTGATCTCGCGGCTCATGAACTCGATATTCATGCCGAACGCGATCGGCAGCACGCCGAGGATGGCAGTGACCGCAGTGAGTACGACCGGGCGTGCGCGCTCGCGGCACGTCTCGATGATCGCGTCGTAGGCTCCCACCCCCTCGCGCCGCAGGCGATCATATGTGTCGATCAGCACGATATTGTTGTTGACGATCACGCCCGCATTCGCGATCACGCCGATGCCGGTCATCACGACGCCGAACGGCTGGCCCATGATCATCAGGCCGAGCAGCACGCCGATGGTGGACAGGATCACGGCGGTAAGCACAAGCATCACGGACGTGAACTTGTTGAACTGCGCGAGCAGGATCGCGAAGATCAGGAACATCGCGGTGCCGAACGCCTTGAGCAGGAACGCACCCGCTTTCGCGCGCTCCTCGTCCTCGCCCTTGAGCCTGAAGGTCACGCCCTGGCCGAGATCGGCCTTCGCGAGTTCGGCGGCGAGCTGCTGCTGCACAACCGCGCTCTGCACGCCCTCGGCGACGTTCGACGACACCGTGATGACGCGGTTGCCGCCGACGCGGTTGATGTTGCCGACGCGGGCAGCCGGCACGCGGGTGACGAAGTTCCCGATCGGCACGTGGCCGGCCTGCGTCTGAACACGCAGTTCGTCGATCTGCTCGAGACTGCGCCGGTCCGGCGGGAAGCGCACGAGGATATCGACCGCCTTGTCGTTGTCGGACGGCCGGTATTCGGTGACCTTGGCGCCGTTGGTGACGAGCTGGACGCCGGTGCCGACGATGTTGACGTTGGCGTTGTACTTCGCCGCCTCGGCCTTGTTCACCTCGATGCGCCAGTCGATGCCAGGCAGCGGCAGGCCGTCGTCGACGTCGCGTACGTCGGGCCGGCTGCTGAGAATGGCGGCGGCCTTTTTCGCCGCTGCCGGCAACAGGTCGGGGTTGAGCGCGGAGAGCTGGATCTGCACCGGCTTGCCGGTCGGCGGCCCGGCGCGCGGCGCCGTCACCTCGACCTGGATGCCGGGGATATCGGCGGTCTGGGCGCGGATGCCATCCATGATCTGATGGGCGGGCGGGCGCGATCGCCAGTCGGCGAACTCGAACTGGATGACGCCGATCGTATCCTCGCCCAGTTCGTTCGACTGACGCGGCTGCTCGCCCGAACGCGTGTAGACGGTCTTGAGCCCGGCATATTTCAAAACGCGCTCTTCGACAGCGCGCACGAGGCGATCCTTCTCGTCGAGCGAAAGATTGCCGCGCCCGTGAACGATGACCTGGCCGTAATCCGGCTCGACCTTGGGGAAGAACTCGACGCCGTTGCCGAGCTTGCCGTAGGCGATTTGCACGCCGATGAGCAGCAGCAGCGAAAGCAGCAGCGTCGCGCCCGGATGGCGCAACGCCAGGCGCACGGCGCCCATGTAGAAGCCGCGGTCGGCGGCGCGCTCGTCATGCGGCACCGTCGCGGCGCGGCCGAGCAATGCGCCGAGCGTGGGCGTGAAGAACAGCGCCACCACGAGCGAGGCCGACAACGTCGCGATCAGCGTGATCGGCAGGTACTTCATGAACTCGCCGACCACGCCCGGCCAGAACAGCAGCGGCGAGAACGCGGCGACACGCGTCAAGGTGGCGGCGGTGACCGGGCCCGCCATGCGCTTGGCAGCCAGCGAATACGCCGCGCGCGGCGCCATGCCTTCCGCCATGCGGCGCTCGGCGAACTCGGACACGATGATCGCGTCGTCGACCAGCATGCCGACCGCCAAGATGAGCGAGAACAGCACCACGATGTTGACCGTGAGACCGGCAAGCTGAAGGCCGAGCACGCCGGCAAGGAACGAGGCCGGTATCGCGATGCCGATGAACAGCGAGGCGCGAAAGCCGAGCACGAACAGGATGATCACCGCGACAAGCAGCACGCCGGTGACGACCGAGTTCTGCAAATCCGAGAGCATCTGACGGATGATCTTGGACTTGTCCTGCGTGTAGGAGATCTGCAGGCCTTCGGGCCATGCCGCGCGCAGCCGCTCGACCACTTTCTTCACATTGTCGACGGTCTCGATCAGGTTCGCGCCGGTGCGCTTGGAGACTTCGATCGTCATCGCGGGCCGGCCGTTGACGCGCGTGATCGAGGTTGCATCCTTGAAGGTCGGCTTCACCTGCGCGACGTCGCCGAGGGTGACGACCGCGCCGGCGCTCGCCGCCACCGGGATTTTGAGCATGTCCTCGGGCCGCTCGATCAGCGCCGGTACCTTGACGGCGAAGCGCCCGGTCGCGCCCTCGAGCGCGCCTGCGGCGACAAGGCTGTTTGACGACTGAGTGATCGCGATCAGCTGCTCCAGCGAGACGCCGTAGCTTTTCATCAGCATCGGCTCGGCGACGATCTCGACCGCTTCGTCGCGCGCGCCGCGCAGTTCCGCCGAGATCACGCCCGGCGTCTGCTCGATCGCGTTCTTGGCCTCGCGCGCGATGCGCCGCATCGTGCGCTCGGGCAGGTCGCCCGCGAGCGCGACCACCAGCACCGGGTAGAGCGAGAGGTTGACTTCCTGCACCGTTGGCTCGTCGGCGTCGCGCGGCAGGTCACGCTTGGCCTCGTCGACCTTGGCGCGCACGTCGGCGAGCGCGGTCTTGGAATCGAAGCCTGCCTCGAATTCGAGCAGCACGAAGGCGCCGCCTTCATATGCGGTCGCGCGCATCTCTTTTACGTTCGAGACCGACTTCAGCTTGGTCTCGACCGGCTTGATCAGCAGTCGCTCGGCGTCTTCCGGGCTGATGCCGCGCTGCGTGAGCAGCGTGTAGATGATGGGGATTTTGACGTCGGGCTCGGCCTCCTTCGGGATCGTCAGATAGGCGACGAGCCCCGCGATCAGCAGGAAGGCGAGCGCCGCGATGGTGAGACGCGAATGATCGATGGCGTAGTCGACGGGCGTTGCCATCGACGTTCAGCCGACCGGGGTTAGCAAGTTGCGACGATCAACAATGCTCCGCTCATGCCCGCGAAAGCGGGCATCCAGTACTCTACAAAGAACTGGGTCCTCGCTTTCGCGCGGACGAGCGGACGACAAGAGCGGATATTGACTCATCGGACCGTGCCTCAGCGCGTCGCGGTTTTCGGCGGTTCGGCCTCGACCGCATCTACCTGCTGGCCTTCGCGCACGAAGTCCTGGCCCTGCACGATCACGCGCGCGCCATCCGCGACGCCGCCGACCCACATGGTCTGCTGCTCGTCCTCGACCACGCTCACCGGCACGAACGCGACCTTGCTGGCGGTGTCGACGATGCGCACGCCGAGATCGCCGGCGGAAGAGAAGGTCAGCGCCGAGCGCGGCACACGCGCGGCCGGCACTGCAGAGAGTGGGATCGTCACTTCGGCGGTGATGCCATCCGGAATGACAAGGTCCGCGTTCGGGATCTCGACATCGACCCGATAGGTACGCGTCGCCGCGCTCGCCATCTTGGAGATGAAGCGGATCTTGCCGGTCGCCGTGTGGCCGGTGACCAGCCGGATCTCGGCCGGGTCGCCGAGCTTGACGCCGCTCAACTTGCGCTCGGCGACCTCCACCACCGCGAGGATCGGGTCGAGCGCAACGATCTGGGCGATCTCGCGCCCACCGAAGGAAAATGCCGCCTGGCCGATCTCGACCGGCACCTCGTTGATAACGCCTGACCAGGGCGCGCGGATGACGCTGCGCTCGCGTTCAGCTTCGGCGGCCGCGAGACCGGCTTCGGCCGCCTTGAACTGGGTCTCGAGGTTCACGGCCTCGAGCGCCGGCAGCGTGCCCTGCTTGACGAGCTTCATGCGCGCCTCAAGCTCGGTCTTGCGCTGCATCAGCATCGCCTGCGCCTGGGTGACCCGCGACTCGCGCGCCTCGTCGGAGAGGACCGCGATGACATCACCCTGCTTGACAATGGCGCCGCGCCGCACCCTCAGCTCGCTGACAACGCCATCGCCGCGCGCCGTCACCATCATCTTGCGGTCGGCCTCGGTGCGTCCGGAGAGAACAAGCTTGCGGCTGCGCGGTTCGACGTGTGCGTCCGCGACCGCGACACGGAACAGCTTTTGCGGGGTTTCGCCGGGCCGTACGGCAGCACGGCTCTCCGCCGAATCGTGCGGCATGAGGTGGCCGGACGCGATCCAGGCGCCGGCCGCGACCACGATGCCGACCGCAACAAAGCGAGCAGCTTTCATGACTCGGGGTTCCCCGGCTTGCCGTCGCTGGCCGATGCCGGCCCGGTCAGCAGTTGCTCGACCATGCCAAGCACCAGCGGCATCACGGCTTCGGCGTTGAACGAAGGCTCGACCGCGCGGCGCCACGAGAGCCCGTCGGCGAGCGCGAACAGCACCGTCACGGCGCCCTCGAAATCGAGATCGCGGCGGACTTCGCCCCGTTCGGCAGCACCCCGCAACAGCGCGATGAAGCGCGCCCGCACGTCCGCTTCCATGTCCTGATAGATGCGCGCGACGGCAGGATTGCGGCGGCTCTCCGCCATGATCTCCGCACAGAGGGCGACTTCTTCCACGCTGCGCTCGACCAGATGATGTTGCGCGAGGGTCGCGAGCCCGTCGAAGAAGTTGCCGGCGCGGTCGACCGCGGCGAACTGCTGCGCGGTCTCGGCACGGTCGCGCTCGGCGATTCCGGCGATGATCTCTTCCTTCGAGCGGAAATAGCGATAGAGGCTGCCGGGGCTCATATCGGCCTCCGTGCAGATCTCCTGCATCGAGGTCTGATGGAAGCCCGAGCGCGCGAAACAGGCTTGTGCGGCGGCGAGGATTTCGCTGCGGCGGTCGGCCTGAAGCTGCACGTTTGCACGACGCATGGATTTGCTGCTCTGCGGTAAAGAAGAGCGAACGTTCATTCGCACTAAATGTGCGTCGCCGCAAAAGTCAAGAATCCAAAATGCTGCGCTCCGCCGTGCGGAGTTCAAGCCACTGACAAGACAAGGTTTTATCGCCTGGAAAGTCTTGATTGAGCCGGACCGCCCGCCCTGTCCGCTAGCATCTGGATTGCAAACATCCGAGCGGCGAACAATCCGGCATGCAAACAATCGGGCTCCCCTAAAGGCTCGGCAATGAGCACGCGGCACCGGACAAGGCCAGGAATCGGCGGTAGGGATCAGCAATGGGCTTTCTGATCGTCTTCCTCGGCGGCGGCATCGGCGCGGCACTGCGCCACGGGATCAACCTCGCCTCGGCACGCTTCCTCGGTGCGGCGTTTCCCTACGCGACGCTGTTCGAGAACGTCACCGGCTCGCTGGTGATGGGTCTGCTTGCCGGTTACTTTGCCTTCAAGGGCGACGCGTCGCAAAGCTGGCGGCTGTTTCTCACCACCGGCATTCTTGGCGGCTACACGACGTTCTCGGCGTTCTCGCTCGATACCGCGCTGCTCTACGAGCGCGGCGAGTTAGGGCTTGCGGCGCTCTATGTGCTCGCGTCGGTCGCGCTCTCGATCGGCGGCCTGTTCGCCGGACTGGCTCTCGTCCGGCACATGACCTGACTGCTCTACAGCCCCTGCCGACGGTTTCCAAATCGCGCTAGCATCACGCTGTGCACCGAACTGGGGAGGGGCCGCGATGATGACGACCGTGCAAGCGCTGGTGTGGTCGGGTATCCTGACCTTTTTGATGCTGCTGGTGGCGAGCGCGATGTGCGCGCGGCCTTGGGCGCCGGGGGGCGTGCAGATCGCGTTCGGCAATCGTGAAAACCTGCCGACGGCATCGGGCCCGGCGGGGCGCGCTGACCGCGCCGCGCGCAACATGCTGGAAGGCATGGTCCTGTTTCTCGCCGCCGTGCTGGCCGCGCATATGGCCGGCAAGGGAGCGCAGGCCGCGACCGGGGCCACGATCTTCTTCTGGGCGCGGCTGTTCTATTGGCCGCTCTATCTCGCGGGCATCATTTACCTGCGCACGGCAGTCTGGTTCGTCAGCATCATCGGCGTAGCGATGATCGTCTGGGCGATCTGGCAGTAATCACCGCAGCGTCTCGAGCAGTCCGCGCATCAACAGCGTGCGCGGCGCGATCGACGACACAAAGCCGTGCTCCCATTCGGTGTGCGCGCCGTCGCCATCGATGCCGAGCCCGTCGAGCGTCGGCACGCCGAGTGCCGCGGTGAAATTGCCGTCGCTGCCGCCGCCGGTCATGGCCGTGTGCTCCAGCGCAAAGCCGATGTCGCGCGCCAGCGACTGCGCGTGACGGAACAGCGCGTCGATCGCCGGTGTCTTCTCAAACGGCGGGCGGTTCATGCCGCCGGTCACCTCGACCCTCACGCCCGGATCGTGCGGCTCGAGCCCGAGGATCCTCGCCTCGAACTCTTGGCCCGTCGCATCGTCGGCGACGCGCAGATCGATGCTCGCGTGGCAATGCTGCGGGATGACGTTCGGCGCGGTGCCGCCCGAGACCAAGCCGACGGTCGTGGTGATGCCGCGCGCATAATCCGTCATTCCTTCGATCGCGAGGATTTGGCGCGCCATCTCCTTGATGGCACTGCGGCCGTCCTGGTGGCGCGAGCCGGAATGGGCCGGAACGCCGGTGGTCCTGATCTCGAAGCGCCCGACACCTTTGCGCGCGGTCACGACCTTGCCGCCGTCGCGCGCCGGCTCGGTCACCAGCACATAGCGGGCGCGGCGCGCCTCGGCCTCGATCAGGTTGCGCGAGGTCGGGCTGCCGATCTCCTCGTCGGGCGTGAACAGGTGCGTGACCGGAAGCCCTGCGCTGCCCGCCTGCACCACATGACGGAACGCATCGAGTGCCAGATAGGCGCCGCCCTTCATGTCGTAGATGCCGGGCCCATAGAGCTTCTCGCCGTCGCGTCGGAACGGCAGCGGACCGGCGAGCGTGCCCATCGGGTGCACGGTGTCGATATGTGAGAGGATCAGTATACCGGGTGCGCTCGCGGCCGCATCGCTGCGCACGATCAACGAGTCGGCCAGGCCCTGCTGGCCGGGCACACGCTCGATCGCGAGCGGCAGGCCGATCACGTCGGCCTGCACGACATCGATCATGCGGTTGACGGCGGCCGCGTTGCGGGTCGGGCTCTCGGTCTCGACCCAGCGCTGGATGCCCTCGATGATCGCGCCCACATTGACGGACTGAGCTTGCTGCATGATGGCATCGAACCATGTTCGCGCGCATGCGTCGACCGCGCTTTTATCCTCTGGACACGAGCCTGCCGCGGCAACCAAACTCGCCGGGAACCGGAAGGAGTGCCCACGATGATGATCATCGATTCCCAGGTCCATGCCTACGAGGCGAACACGCCCAAGCGGCCCTGGCACAGCGTGCCGAACTGGCCCGATCACGTCACGGGTGACGAGATGGTGGCGGCGATGGACAAAGTCGGCGTCGACGGCGCGATCTTCATTTCCGCCTTTTCCATGTACCAATACGACGCCAGCTATGCGGTGGACGTGGCACGGGCCCATCCGGGCCGGCTCGCCATCGTCAAGCCGGTCAACCCGGACGACCCGGCGGTGGCCGACGTCGTCGCCGACTGGAAGAAGACGCCGGGGACGGTCGGGATCCGCATCATGTTGACGAAGGAAGGGAAGCGCGCGGCGGACGATCCTGGCCTCGACCGGATCGCGCGCGCGGCCGTCGCTCATGACTTTCCCGTCAACATTTTATGCTGGGACAATCTGGACGTCGGCACCGCGCTGATCGATCGGCATCCCGACACGCGGTTCATCATCGATCATCTGGGCATCCTGCAGCCGCGCACGCCGCCGGCCCCGCCGCAACCCTGGGCCGACCTGCCGAAGGTGCTGGAACTCGCCAAGCGCAAGAATTGCGTGATCAAGGTCAGCGGCGCCTGCACGCTGTCGCGGGAGCCGTATCCCTTCCCGGACATCTGGGATCCGCTGGCCCGCGTGTTCGATGCCTGGGGCTTCGATCGCTGCCTGTGGGGCACGGACTGGACGCGCGCGTTCGCGGTCGTGAATTACGAGCAGGCCGTGAAGCCGTTCCTCGAGACCGATCGCCTGAGCGACACCGAGCGGGCCATGCTGATGGGCGGCGCCTGCGCCAAGGCTTATGGCTGGTCGCCGAGAAACGCCAGATAGATACCGAGACCCAGTTCGTTCATGGCCCGCGTGCAGCGCGATCCTTGTCGTTCTGCGCGCGGATCGCGTCGCGCGCCGCGCGCCACTTCTCGTCGTCCCATTCACGC
>JAXDNZ010000155.1:0-4000 GCA_034669185.1 Hyphomicrobiales bacterium | reverse complement strand
GTGATCGTCGGCGACGCCTCGATGTCGCCTTACGAGATCACGGCGCCGGGCGGCTCGGTCGAGCATTTCAACGAGGAGGCGGGCGCGGTGTGGCTGGAGCGCCTGACGCGCACCTATCCGGCCGCCGTGTGGCTCAATCCAGTGCCCGAGGAGCAGTGGGACTATACGTATTCGATCCGCATGATCCGCCAGATGATGGGGGAGCGGATGTATCCGCTGACGCTGGCGGGGCTCGATCGCGCGATGCGGGAGCTGGTGCGGTGAGTACGGGTCAATTCCCGCAGATTTCTTTCGCGGCGATTCCCGAGCCGCCTTTGCCCACGACCGGATCGAAATAGAACGGCACCGATCCGCTGGTCCCGACGCTGGCCTCGCCGCAATAATAGAGAGCGTTGTTGACCTTGACCGGGCGCAGGCCGCGGATTTGGGTGGCGCCGCTTAGTTCCGAGCTCGAGCCGACAAACGCGTTGATCCGGTCGAACTGGTCGCGTGGGATGGTCGGGCCGTCGACGGTCTGTGCCAGAGCCGGTGACGCCGAGAAGGCCGTGAGCACGGCGAGGATGCGCAGCATGGGCCGCTCCAAGGTTCGCGTGGGCCGTTGGCTGCGGCGCGCGCTCCGCGGGGAAACCGGCGGCACGCGTAATCGTTCCGGACCGGACGGTGCATGGGGCACGTCGAGCGCGCCGACCCGTGCCCCTACGGCCTCCTCACCTGATCGGCGGCGCGTATTGCAGGCCGCCCTTGGTCCAGAGCGCATTGAGGCCGCGCTTCATCTTCAAGGGCGTGCTCTCCCCGATGTTGCGCTCGAACACCTCGCCATAATTTCCGACGTGCTTGATGATGCGGAGGGCCCAGTCTTTCGTCAGCCCGAACTGTTCGCCGTAATTGCCCTCCGTCCCGAGCAGGCGCTTGATGTCGGGGCTCTCGGATTTCAGCATCTCGCTCACGTTCTTCGACGTGACGCCGAGCTCCTCGGCCGACACCATCGCGAAGTGGACCCACTTGACGATATCGAACCATTGATCGTCGCCGTGGCGCACCGAAGGTCCGAGCGGCTCCTTCGAAATGATCTCGGGCAGCACCATGTGCTCGTCGGGACGCGCGAACTGCAGCCGCTGCGCATAAAGCCCGGACTGGTCCGTCGTGAATGCGTCGCAACGGCCAGCCTCATAGGCCTTCACGGCTTCGTCGATGGTCGCGAACGTGGCGGTCTTCAGCTTCATCTTGTTGGCGCGGAAATAGTCGGCGAGATTGAGCTCGGTCGTGGAGCCCTGGCTCACGCACACCGCCGCGTCGTTGAGCTCGAGCGCGGAGGCGATCTTCAACGACTTGCGCACGACGAAGCCTTGCCCGTCATAATAGGTCGCGCCGGTGAAATTCAGTCCGAGCGAGGTGTCACGCGCCGACGTCCAGGTCGTGTTGCGATTGAGCACGTCAACGTCGCCCGATTGCAGCGCCGTGAAGCGATTTTGCCCGGTCGTCGGGATGAACTTGACCTTGGTCGGGTCGTCGAAGATCGCCGCCGCGAGCGCGCGGCAGAAGTCGACGTCGAATCCGGTCCAGTTGCCCTGCCTGTCGGCGATCCCGTAGCCGGCCATTCCCGTATTCGACCCGCAATTGACAAGGCCGCGCGCCTTCACGGTGGCAAGCGTTTGCGCTGCGCCGCCCGAAGCCGCAAGCGCGAAGGCGAGCGCGGCTGCGATCGTCGCGAAACCGCGTTTCATGATAAAGCTCCCCAGGTAGGCTCGCCCAATGGTAGCGAGCTTCGGCACTAGGCGAAAGTCGCGGGGAGGAGGCCCGATGCTGAGCCGCAGACATCTCCTTGGCTTGGGATTGGGCTCCGCCGCAGCGTTCTCGCTGCGCCCCGCGCAGGCGCAAGGAGCTGCCTTGGGCCCGAACCGCCTCGTGTTTCTCGGCACCAAGGGCGGCCCCGCGATCCGCGGCGGCTTCACGCCGGCGCCGTCGGCGAACCTGATCGTCTACGACGGCGTGCCGTACGTGATCGACACCGGCTATGGCGTGAGCTTCAAGCTGGTCGCGGCGAAATTCCCGCTGCCGGCGCTGCGCTACGTGTTCATCACGCATCATCATTCCGATCACAATGCCGAATTCGGCCTCCTGATGAACAATGCCTGGGCGATCGGGCTGCGCACCGCCGTCGATGCCTACGGCCCGGCCGGCATGCGTCAGCTCGCCGACGGTTTCTGGCAGGCCTACCGGTTCGACATCGAGACGCGCATGGCCGACGAAGGCCGCCCGGACCTGCGCAAGCTGGTGCAGGTGCACGAATACACCGAAGGCCCCGTAATGGCGGCGGGCGACGTGACGGTGACGGCGCTGCGCAATCTGCATCCGCCGATCACCGAAAGCTTCGCGTTGAAATTCGCGTTTCCCGGCAAGACCATCGTGTTCTCGGGCGATACCGCCTATTTCCCGCCGCTCGCCGATTTCGCCAGGGGCGCCGACATTCTGGTGCACGAGGTGATGTACGCGCCCGCGATGGAGGCGCTGATGCGGCGCACGCCGAACGCCCCGACGCTGCTGGCGCACCTCAAGGCGAGCCACACGCTGACCGACGAGGTCGGCCGCATCGCGACGCAGGCCGGCGTGAAGAAGCTCGTGCTCAGCCATCTTGTCCCGGCCGACGATCCGAGCGTCACCGAAAAGGTCTGGACCGACGCGGTGCGCGAAACCTGGAAAGGCGATCTCGTCGTCGCGCACGACCTGATGGAGATCATGCTGTAGGCGCGGCGTGAGCAAACGGGATGGCGGCACCTCGGCTTTCGATCATGCAGGCGTCGGTGCGGGCGTGGCGCGACACGATCGAGGTGCTTGGCGCGCTCGCCACGCCGGCGTCGATCGTGCTTGCGATCAGCATCGCGTTCGCGTTCCTGCAGCACTTCATTGCGCCGGCCGAAAAAGCCCTGCAGTCCGGGCCGCTTCTCGCCAGCTTCATCATCATCTGCGGGCAGGCGTTTCTGCTGACGCCGTACCTGATCGCGATCCATCGCTTCATCATCCTCGGGGAGGCGACGACGCGCTACGAGATTACCGCCTCCACGCACCGCTTCCAGCTCTTCTTTCTGTGGTCGATGGCGCTGTCGATGTTCTACTGGGTGCCCGCCTTCCTGATCGCGGCGTTCTTCGCGAAGACCGACGTGCTGTTTCTGATGGCCACGCTGCTCCTGCTTGCTTTCACCATCGCGGCTTTGATCATCACGGTGCGGCTCATCATCCTGTTTCCCGCAATCGCGGTCGACGCGCCGGGTGCCACCTGGGCAAACGCGATGGCGCACACCAAGGGCAACGTCTGGCGCATCCTGTTCATCAGCATGGTGGCGGCGCTGCCGGCGTTTGCCGGAATGACGGTGTTGCTGCTGATCGTTCCGAAGACTTGGCCGCTTGTCTCCGCGATCCTGGAAGGCGCAATGAGCGTGTTGTTGATGACCCTGGCGATCGCGATCGCATCGCGGCTTTATGAGCAACTCGGCGACCGGGTGAATCGGAAGGATTAGCGAGTGTCCGGTATATGGCGTTCCATGACTCTGCGCTGCTCATTCGCCAGCCGGGTTCAGACCGCTGGTTCCCTCCCCAGTCCAGGGGTACCATGGCAACAGCTCGGGCTGCATGGTCGGGAGCTACAACCACGAGGGGGCGATATGGCTAAATCCGGGCTCAAGTCAAAATCCAAGCCCAAATCGAAATCTAAGCCCAAGCCGAAACCGGTGACGGTCACCGGGCTTAAGCGCGCGATCGAGGGGCGCAAAGCCTCCGCGCTTGCCGGCTTCTATGCCGACGATGCCGTTGTTCGGGTGGTTGATCGCGACAATCCGCCGAGCAGGCCACGCAACCTCGAAGGCAAGAGCGCCATCGCTGCCTATTTTGCGGATGTCTGCGGACGCGACATGACTCACAAGGTCGAAGCGGGTGTTGCCGTAGGCAACCGTCTCGCTTTCACGCAAAGCTGTGCGTATCCCGATGGAACGAAGGTGTTCTGCTC
>JAXDNZ010000154.1:0-5317 GCA_034669185.1 Hyphomicrobiales bacterium | reverse complement strand
TATTCGTAGACCGCGCGCAGGGTCGCCTGGCCGCCCTTGGCAGCGGCGCCCAGCGACTTCTCGAGGATCGTGGTGAGGCCGCCGGCCTTGTTGCCGGGAGAGGGATTGTTGTTCATCTCGCCGCCGTTCTTGGCGGTGTAGTCCTCCCACCACTTGATGCGGGCGACGAGCTTCTCGCCGATCTCGCGCGTCGCGGCGCGCCGCGTCAGCAGGTGCTCGGCGCCGTAGATCTCGGGCGTCTCGGACAGGATCGAGGTGCCGCCGTGGCGCACCAGGAGGTCGGACGCGGCGCCGAGCGCCGGGTTCGCGGTGATCGCCGAATAGCCGTCCGAGCCGCCGCATTGCAGCGCCAGCGTGACCTCGGATGCGGGCCGGGTCTCGCGCTTGGCGCGCGCCGCAATCGGCAGCATCGCCTTGATGCGCTCGACACCTTCCGCAACAGTCTTCTTGGTGCCGCCGGTCGCCTGGATGGTCATGGTCTGGAAGTGGTCGCCCTCGACCAGACCGTATTCTTCCTTCATGCGGTCGATCTGAAACACCTCGCAGCCGAGCCCGACCATCAAGGCGCCGCCGAGATTGGCGTGCGTCGCGTAGCCCCACTGGGTCCGCCGCAGCACGTCGAAGCCCTCGCCGTAGGCCGCCAAGCCGCAGCCGGTGCCGTGCACGAAGGCCACCACGCCGTCGATCTCGGGATGCTCGCTGAGCACCCCGGAGCGCTCCACCTCGCGTGCGATGAAGCGCGCCGCCGAGGCAGAGCAGTTCACCGAGGTGAGGATGCCGATGTAGTTGCGCGTTCCGGTCTTGCCGCCCGGGCGCACGTAGCCCTCGAAGGTCGCACGCAGCTCCGGCGGCAGTATCTCGTCATTCCGCGCGCCTTCCGCGAAGCGGTAGTCGCGCGCGAAATCGTGCATCTCGACGTTCTGCGTGTGCACCCACTCGCCCGGCGCGATCGGCTGTGTGGCGAAGCCGATGATCTGGTCGTATTTGCGCACCGGCTGCCCTTGCGCGATCGGGGCGACCGCCATCTTGTGGCCGCGCATCACGCGCGCGCGCGCCGTGACGCCGGCCGCCGCCGCGCCTTCTGGGATCGGATCGACCGCGACGACCACATTGTCGTTCGGCGACAGGCGAACGGTGCGCGGAGTGCTCATGCGTGGACCCACCAGTGTTGACATGCACTCCGCTCATGCCCGCGAAAGCGGGCATCCAGGGCCAAAAAACTGGGTCCCCGCGTTCGCGGGGACGAGCGGAACTGACTCAGACTCATACCGTCCTCACGTCCGGCTCGGACCCAGCCCCGCCGCGTGTGCATAGCCGCGGTTCCAGGTCGGGCTGATGACGACCTCGTTGACGCAGATCGTCGCCGGCTGCCTGGCAACATACACGATTAGGTTCGCCATATCCTCCGGCTGGATCATCTGCGCGCGTTCCTCCGGCGTAACCGGTTTCGGACGCAGGTTGAGGATCGGCGTCGCGACCTCCGCCGGGCACAGCACGGTCGAGCGGATGCCGTTCTGGAATTCCTCCATGTTGATGGAGTAGCTCATCGCGACCACGCCGTGCTTGGCGGCCGCGTAGGCCGATCCCGACACGAGGCCGACGAAGCGGCCGGCCCACGAGGCGGTGTGGATCAGGAGCCCATCCTTCTGCGGCCGCATGATGTTGAGCGCCGCGACCGCACAGTAGAACGCGCTGTTGAGATTGGTGTCGATCATCGTCTTGATGCGTTCCGGATTGAGCTTGGCCCAGCTCCGGTCGGTGATGTTCGCACCCGCGTTGTTGACGAGAATGTCGAGCCGGCCGAACTCCTTGGCAACCACCGCCGCGATGCGGCCCGCCGTGTCCGGCTGCCCGAGATCGCCCGGCGCGACCAGCGCCGTGCCGCCGACTTTCGTGATCTTGTCGGCGACCGCCTGCAGCGGCTCGCGCCGGCGCCCCGAGAGCGCGACTGCACAGCCTTCGCGCGCCAGCGCCAGCGCGGCGGCTTCGCCGATGCCGCTCCCGGCGCCGGTCACCCAGACAATGCTTCGCTTGAGGTCGGGCACGGGGGCTTACAGCACCACGCCGGTCGCGTTGTCGATCAGGTGCATGTGGTCGAGATGCGCCGCCATCTTCAACGTACCACCAACTTTCGCGCCGGCGTTCGGATCGATGCGGCCGCACACTTCCGTGCCGCCGACCGAAAAGAACACCATCGTCTCGTTGCCCATCGGCTCGACCACTTCGATGCCGGCGTCGAATGTCGCCAGATTCTTCGAGCCGTTGGTCTTGGCCTCGGTCAAGTGCTCCGGGCGGATGCCGAAGGTGATGTCCTTGCCGGCATGCTGCCGATACCGCTGCACGCGCTCAGCCGGCACCGCGAAGGAGATCGTGTCGGAGAGGCGGACGTTCAGGCCCTCGCCCGCCGCTTCGAGCTTGCACGGAATGAAGTTCATCGCCGGCGAGCCGATAAAGCCCGCGACGAAACGTGTTGCCGGCGAGTGGTAGAGAAAGTTCGGTGCGCCAATCTGCTCGATCTTGCCCTTGTTCATCACCACGACGCGGTCAGCGAGCGTCATCGCCTCGACCTGGTCGTGCGTGACATAGACGGTCGTGGTGCGGACCTTCTGGTGCACGCGCTTGATCTCGGTGCGCATCTGCACGCGCAGCTTGGCATCGAGGTTGGAGAGCGGCTCGTCGAACAGGAACACCTTCGGATTGCGCACGATCGCGCGGCCCATGGCGACGCGCTGGCGCTGTCCGCCGGAAAGCTGGCGCGGTTTCCTGTCGAGCAGATCCTTGATGTCGAGGATGCGCGCGGCTTCCTGCACGCGCTTTTCGATCTCGGCCTTGGGATAGTTCTTCAGCCGCAGGCCGAACGACATGTTCTGGTAGACCGTCATGTGCGGATAGAGCGCGTAGTTCTGGAACACCATCGCCATGTCGCGGTCTTTCGGCGGCACGTCGTTGACGATCTCACCGTCGACCGAGATCTCGCCCCCGGTGATGTCCTCCAGCCCCGCGATCATGCGCAGCGTCGTCGACTTGCCGCAGCCCGAGGGGCCGACCAGCACGACGAACTCCTTGTCGGCGATGTCGAGATCGATCGCCCGCACGGCCTCGACCTCGTCGTACTTCTTGACGACTTTGCGCAGTGTCACTTGAGCCATTGGATACTACTCACTTTTCATTGACGCGTTTTCTTGACGCGAAGCGGTGCCCACTTCGCTTGAAAACGCTTTAGCCCTTCGTCGCGCCGGCGGTCAGCCCGGCGATGTAATAGTCCATCAGGAAGGCGTAGATGATCAGCGGCGGCGCGGCGCCGAGCAGCGCGCCAGTCATGATCTGTCCCCAGTTGAACACGTCGCCCTTGATCAGCGTGGTGATGATGCCGACCGGCAGCACAAGCTGGTCCGGCGAGGTGGTGAACGCGAGCGGATAGAGGAACTGAGCCCAGCTCACCGTGAAGGCGAAGATGGTCGCGGCGATCAGTCCCGGAAGCGCGACCGGAATGAATATCTTGAACAGGATCTGGCGGTAATTCGCGCCGTCCATGAGAGCTGCCTCATCGAGCTCCTTGGGGATGGAGGCGAAATAGCCAATCATGATCCAGGTGCAGAACGGCACCGTGAGCGTCGGATAGACGATCAGCAGCACCCACCATTTGTTGATGAGCTGGATATCGGTCCACTCGTTGAACACCGCGAACATCTTGAACAGAGGGATGAACAAGAGCGTGTCCGGAACCAGGTAGGTGAGGAACACGCCGGTTGCCAGCACCGCCGAGCCCCAGAATTTCATGCGTGCGAGCGCGAACGCGGCCGGAACGCTGATGAGCATCGTGATGCACACCACGAATATCGACACGATCGCCGAGTTGCGGAAGAACGTGATGTAGGTGCTCGAGGTCAGGAGCTCGATGTAGTTCGACAGCGTCGGGTTATAGATCCACCACGGATTGGTCGCCGCCGATATCTCGGCGCTCGTCTTGAGCGACGTGATCAGCATGTAGAGCGGCGGTGTGAGGAAGAAGATCGCGAACAGCACCAGGAAGAAGTAGGACCAGCGCAGCGCCCACCGGCGGTCACGGCTCATGCTGCCGTAACGGGCGCGGGTCGGCGCCCCACGATCGATCGTCGCCTGCGCAACCGTCATGCTTCATTCCCCCGCCGATGGATGTCGCGCAGGATGAAGATCGCGCAGATCGCGAGGATCGGGAACATGAACAGCGATACGCTCGCGCCGAGCGGAATGTCGCCGCCCTGGATGCCGAGCCGGAACGCCCAGGTGGCGAACACATGGGTCTTGTCGATCGGACCGCCCGCGGTCAGCACCTGCACGATGTCGAAGTTCGCGAACGTCACGATGGTGGAGAACAGCACCGTAATGGCGATGATGTTGCGCATCATCGGCAGCGTCACGTACCAGATGCGCTGCCACCAGTTGGCGCCGTCGATCGCGGCCGCCTCGTAGAGCTGGTCCGGCACGGATTTCAGCGCCGCCAGGTACATGATGAGGAAGAACGGCGCGCCGTACCACACGTTGATGAGGATCACCGAGAAGCGCGCCCAGAAGGCGTCACCCGTCCAGATCACCGGCGACAGCCCGAGATGCACGAGGATCCAGTTGAACGCGCTGTAGGAGGGATCGAAGAGCCAGAGCCAGGCGAGCGTGCTCATCGCCGGCGGGATCACCCATGGGATCAGCAGGATGCCGCGCCACCTGCGCTGCTTGTTGGCGGGAACGTTGTGCACGAAATGCGCGACGACAAACCCGATCAGCGCTTTGAAGAAGACAGCGGTGAGCGCGAAGATGCAGGACTGCCGCACCACCATCCAGAACGTTTCGCGGTTGAACAGGAAGGTGAAATTGGAGAGCCCGACAAAGCGCTGCATCGACTTGTTCAGCGTCGCGAGATGCACCGCATAGAACGCCGGATAGAGCACGAGGAGGCCGATCAGCAGGATCAGCGGCAGCGCCATGAAAAATGCGATGGTGGATTTCCGCTGCATCATCCGGCGCAGGCCGGTCCGCTTGCGGGGCGTGCTTATGCCGCGGACATCACTGATGACGGCGTCGACCATCGTGTTCCCTCTCGCCTCTTGCTGATCTTGTCAGCGACCGGCCGTTTGCGGCCGCCTAACGCCAGGCGGCTGCTCGGCTCTTGGAGTGCGTGCGGGCGCGACCGGCGCGCCCGCACTTTGATGCGCGTCAGGCGGACGTTTACGTCCGCATGAAACCTTCGACCTCGCTCTCGGCCCAGGCGAGGGTCTTTTCCATCGCCTCGCCCTGGAGATGGCGCACGATCATCTTGGTCATGATCGCCTGCGTATAGATC
>JAXDNZ010000153.1:0-3478 GCA_034669185.1 Hyphomicrobiales bacterium | reverse complement strand
GCAGAGGCGAGGACATGGCGAAGGGTCGAAAGCCGCTGGTCGTCGTCACGCGCAAGCTGCCGGACCCGGTCGAAACGCGCATGCGCGAGCTGTTCGACGCGCAGCTCAATCTCGATGACAAGCCGATGAGCCAGGCCGAGCTGACGGAGGCGGTGAAGACCGCCGACGTGCTGGTGCCGACCGTCACCGACCGGATCGATGCCGCGGTGCTGAGCCATTCGGGCGACAAGCTCCGGCTGATCGCCAATTTCGGCAACGGCGTCGACAATATCGATGTGGCAACCGCCCTGCAGCGCGGCATCACGGTGACCAATACGCCGGGGGTGCTGACCGAGGACACCGCCGACATGACCATGGCGCTGATCCTGGCGGTGCCGCGCCGCCTCGCCGAAGGCTCGGTGGTGCTGTCAGGCGACAAGGAATGGGGCGGTTGGACGCCGACCTGGATGCTCGGCCACCGCATCTGGGGCAAGCGGCTCGGCATCATCGGCATGGGGCGTATCGGCCAGGCGGTCGCGCGTCGCGCGAAAGCCTTTGGCCTGCAGATCCACTACCACAACCGCCGGCGTGTCCCCTCGCAGATCGAGGAGGAGCTCGACGCGACCTACTGGGAGAGCCTCGACCAGATGCTCGCCCGCATGGACATCGTGTCGATCAACTGTCCGCACACGCCCGCGACCTATCACCTGCTCTCGGCGCGCCGCCTCAAGCTGATCCGCCCCAACGCCTATGTGGTCAACACGGCACGCGGCGAGGTGATCGACGAGAATGCGCTGACCCGCATGATCGATGCCGGCGAGATCGCAGGCGCCGGCCTCGACGTGTTCGAGCATGAGCCGGCGGTGAATCCCAAGCTCGTGAAGCTCGCCAAGGCCGGCAAGGTCGTCCTGCTGCCGCACATGGGCTCCGCGACGATCGAAGGGCGGGTCGACATGGGCGACAAGGTCATCATCAACATCCGGACCTTCATGGACGGCCATCGGCCGCCGGATCGCGTGCTACCATCGATGCTATAGAAGGCCACCAATGAAGCTCTTGCTCTCCCGCCTCGCCCTGGTCCTTGCGACGTTCGTCGCACCGATCGCGTCCGCTTCGGCACAGACCATGACGGTCGACGAGTTCCGCCGCGAACTGGTCGGCATCCCATTGTGCGGCACGCCTGATTCAGGCCCGCTCGCGGGCAAGCCACTGTGCACCGTGCATCTGCCCGACGGCACTGCGATCCTGGCGGGCGCGGGTCTCGTCGTGCATGGTCTGTGGGAAGCCGACAACGGCCGCATCTGCCGCCGCAACGCCGGCGATTCGGCCGAGCGGCGCCGCTGCGTCGATTATGTCCGCGTCGACCGCAGCCATTACCGCAACAGCGACGGCGTCCAGTTCTGCCTCGGACCGTGCACAGCCGAGCCGCAGTAAGCCTTCGTCCCCCGCGTCTTTTTGGCTCAGCGGCTGCGCTTGCGGCGAAACCTGGCGTATCATGGCCTGGAGAATCACGCCGGAGACCGAATCGATGCGTGCAACATTTGTGGGCGTCGCAGCGACTGCCTTCCTCAGCCTCGGGGTCGCGCTTGCCGCCACCAAAATGGGACCGGCCGAAATCCAGGCCGCCTTCTTCACCGGGCAATCATTCACGGCCGCGACGACCTCGGGCACCAAGTTCAAGATGACGTTCATGCCGGACGGCAAGGTCACGCGCGAGCCGCAGGACAAGGCCGGCGCGAAGGGCGAAGGCACCTGGAAGCTCTCCAAGGACGGCTTCTGCACCACGTGGAAGGGCAGCAAGGCGAACTGCTACACGCTGGTCAACGTCGACAAGAACAAGTGGTCCGTCGTGAAAGGCGCGACCACGGTCGCGGTGTGGAGCAAGTAGCTCAGGCGTGAATCGAAAGGTCCTGGATCGTCGGCCGTTCGCCCGACAGCGGATTGGCCGGATCCCACTGATAGTCGATGACGGGGAAGCGCAGATCGCGCATGTCCACCATCAATAGTCGCCCGACCAGTCCTTCGCCGAAGCCGACGATCTCTCGCATCACCTCGAGCGCCATCATCGAGCCGAGCACTCCGGTGAGCGCGCCAAGAACTCCGGCTTCCGCGCAGGCCGGCACCGTTCCGGGCGCCGGCGGTTCGGGAAATATGCAGCGATAGGTCGGGTTCGGCTTGCCGTCGCGGCCGCGCTCATGCGCGCGGATCGTGGTCAGCGTGCCGTCGAACGTACCGACCGTGGCGGTCACCAGCGGCTTCTTCGCGAAATAGCAGGCATCCGACACGAGATAGCGAGTGGCGAAATTGTCCGAACCGTCGGCGACGAGGTCGTAGCGTGAGACAAGGTCGAGCGCGTTCGCGGCAGTCAGCCGGACGCCATGTTTCTCCACCGCAACATGCGGATTGAGCCGCGCGATTTCCGCCCCCGCACTTGCGACCTTGGGCACCCCGACGTCGGACGTCGCATGGATGATCTGCCGCTGCAGGTTCGACAGCGACACCACATCATCATCGACGACGCCGAGCGTCCCGGCGCCGGCCGCCGCCAGGTACATCAGCGTCGGCGCGCCGAGCCCGCCCGCGCCGACGACCAGCACGCGTGCGCGCTTGAGCGCGGCCTGTCCCGGCCCGCCGACCTCGCGCAGCACGATATGGCGCGCGTAGCGTTCAAGCTCTTGCGGCGTCAGCATGGGCTTTGCGGTTCCTCACGTCGGCGCAACAAGCCGATGGCCTGTAGCGGCCCTGATCCATGTCTTGAGCATGATCTTATCCGAAAACCGGTTTCCACTTTTCGGGATCATGCTCTAGGGTTCGGCCGCATACCAAGGGCTTGCGCTGCGTTTGAGGTCGCTATGAGGCTTGGCGTTGTTGCGTTGTGTCTGGTGATGGCCGCGGCCGCCTCTGCGGAGCCGGCGCAAAAGCAGTCCGCGCCGGTCGCCGCCAGGAAAGCCGCCAAGGCCGCAAAGACCAAGCCAACGCCGAAGGCCGAAGCGAAAACGAAGCAGCCGAGCACCACGGCGACGGTACCGAATCCGCTCTCGGCGTCCTACGCGGCGCTCCCGCTCGCACAGCGCGTGTCGATCCAGGCCGACCTGATCATGACCGGGGATTATGCGGGCAGCCTGAGCGGCGAGTTCGGCAACGATGCAATCGCCGCCGTGAAGGCGTTTCAGAAACGCAAGGGCAATGCCGAAACCGGCGTGCTCAACCCCAAGGAGCGCGCCGAGCTTGCGACCGCCGCGAAGCCCAGGCAGACCGCGCGCGACTGGAAGGTCGTCGACGACACGACGGCAGGTGTGCGGCTGATGGTGCCTGCCAAGATGATGCCGCAGGCGAGCCAGATTTCCGGCGGCAGCCGCTGGGCGTCGGCGCGCGGCGAGATGGCGGTCGAGACGTTCCGCGTCGCGTCCGGCGCAACGCTCGCCACCGTTTTCGCCGAGATGAAGAAGCCGGCGAACGGACGGCGCGTGGTGTCCAGCTCGATCGAAGGGAACTCGTT